>JAAHGE010001040.1 GCA_010672635.1 Desertifilum sp. SIO1I2
TATGACTTATAGCCTCAGAATTGCCGACCTTCCCTTTAGCGAGCGACCCCGCGAACGTCTATTAGAACAAGGAGCAAAAAACCTATCTACCGCCGAATTAATTGCGATTCTCCTAGGGACAGGTCAAGGTCCCGGTAAACTTTCCGCTGTCGGTTTGGGGCAATTCATTCTCCAAGAATTAGGCCAACATCAGCGCGACCCTTTAGAAGTCTTGCGCGAAGTCAGTCCCCAGGAACTCATTACCATTCACGGCGTTGGTCCTGCCAAAGCCACGACTATTCTCGCAGCAATAGAGTTAGGCAAGCGGGTATTTCAAGTTCGTCCGACTGAACGGACTCTTATTGATAGTCCCGGTGCCGCCGCCGCCGCCTTGAGTCACGAGTTAATGTGGCAAGTTCAAGAAAGATTTGCCGTAGTGCTACTCGATGTTAAAAATCGCTTGCTGGGGACAAAAGTGATTACCATTGGTACGGCAACAGAAACCTTAGCGCATCCCCGCGATATCTTCCGGGAGGTCATTCGCCAAGGGGCAACCCGCGCTATTATTGCTCACAATCATCCTTCAGGGAATGTGGAACCCAGTTCAGAAGATATTAGCCTGACCCAACAGTTGCTCTGTGGAGGACAAATTTTGAATATTCCCCTCCTCGACCATTTGATTTTAGGCAACGGTGACTATCGCAGCCTGCGACAAACCACGCAATTGTGGGAAGAGTATCCCCAAGGCGATTGATCTATGTTATAATGGTATATCCACGGGCGATTGGCACAGGGGTAGCGCACTTCCTTCACACGGAAGGGGTCACTGGTTCAAATCCAGTATCGCCCATCAATTAAGAAGACCAAAACTCAAGCTAAGCAAGCTCTGTAGCTTCAATAGGGCTTGAGATTTAGCGTATGCAGTAAGTGTTTAAGCAGATGCAAGCTCATCTTCGCTGTTCTCATCTAGTCCAAATTTTTGATAAAGTTCTTCTACCTGTCGAGGTTGAATTGTTCCTGATTGCGA
>JAAHGE010001041.1 GCA_010672635.1 Desertifilum sp. SIO1I2
TACGAACGCAACCACGGTGGCTATGGCGTGATTCAACCCCGCAATGGCAACGGTAGCTTGAATGGCAAGACTCATAAAACAGAGCAAAGCTCAAGCACAGTTGTGTAAACAAGCTAAAACTGAATCCAGTTAAATTGTACTCGTAGTGAAGAGAGGTTATAACAGGCTACAGATGGATGCAAAACAGATGCATTCATCTGTCTTTGTTTGAATAAATCAAGAGCGCGATCGCCTCAGTTGTTGCAGTTCTCGCCAAATGGGAGATTGTCCGGTATTGGACTTAGGGTGAGTTAAAATTCCATGCTGAGGACTGAACAGGAGCGTTAGAAAAAATAGACCGGAAGCGACCAGAACAATAGCCGGGCCAGAGGGTAAATTAAAAAAGTAGCTCAAGTACATACCGCTAACGCTTGATATCACGCCGAGAATCCCGCCGAGAATCATAACCTGGTGCAGGCGATTGACTAACAGGTAGGCGGTGGCTCCGGGAGTAATCAGCAGGGCTAAAACGAGAATAACGCCCACTGCCTTCATACTCGCCACAATCGTCAGCGCGATTAACAGCATTAAGCCAAAATTTAAGAGATTAACGGGTAAACCGGCCGCTTGCGCGCCTAATGGGTCAAAGGTATAGAATTGCAGTTCCTTATACAGCAGCATAATCGCTGCTAAAACGACCACGGCGATCGCGCCTGTACTGTAGACATCGCTGGCGGTGACACCCAGAATATTACCAAACAGGAAATGGTTGAGGTCGATTTTCTGTTCTTTTTGGATAATCGCAATCAGAGTAATCCCCAACGCGAAAAAAGCTGAGAGGACAATTCCCATCGCCGCGTCTTCTTTAATGGGCGATCGCTCTTTGATCCAAGCGATCGCTAGGGTACTGATGACTCCTGCAATAAACGCGCCCACAAAGATATTGGTACCCATCATAAAGGCAAGGGCTAACCCCGGTAACACCGAATGGCTAATGGCATCGCCGAGCAGAGCCAACCGCTGTACC
>JAAHGE010001042.1 GCA_010672635.1 Desertifilum sp. SIO1I2
TTACTATTTGCACTCACTGAAACTGAATTAAAGGGTCAGTGAGTGCAAATAGTATATAATCTTGCCCATTTAGTTCCAAGGTTACAGTAGTACCTAACGGGTAATACTTTTCTTTGCGTTGAGTTGCATCTCTATATATTTCCTGGTAATTATCGCCTTTGATAGCAGCAGATATTGCTTGATTGTAAGCTTTAAAGCCTTCTGTGCCTTCCTCGCTATTTATAAACATTTGGATAATTTTATTTTGTAAGCTCGTTAATACTACTTGAGTTTCAAAAAAGTATCTACTTACGGGAATCGCTTTAAAGCCATCAAATGCAAACAAATCACCAAATACAATTTTTATAGTAGAATTACTATGCTTGACAGTTATCTCTGCTGGAATAGCATTTCTATACATTCCAAATAAGCTACTTATCACCACTAAAGTAAAAAACTTTAGCTCTCCTGATAAATATTTGTCTGCATTTGGCACAATACTTATAAGAGGCTCTAAAACTGTCCAGAAAGTTGCATAAGCAACGAATATGTTCCCAAACAATTTGAAAGGTTTTCTCTTGAAGCCAACTACAATTCGGGAAACAAGATTGTAACTACTCATCAATATTCCAGGAACACTTCAAATAATTTTGATAGAAATTGCTCAAGGTTAGTATATCTGGCTAGTATGACTTTGAGCCACTCATCTATTATAGAAAGTTATTAGGTACTTGTTTGACGCTTGCTCCTACTACTTGGCTTTTTTTGAACTTGAGCTGTCTGTTGCCCTTGATTTCCAAATCCTCCAGTATTTGGCTTATTTTGAGGTTCAGTTACTGGCTTGGATTGATTACCCATATCTTCAATCTGATTTTGCTGGCTCAACTCCACAATTGTTCGGAGGGCTTCTGGATTTTGTATAGCAGAACCCATTAATTCTCCAAAAAACTGCATCGCCATTGCATTATTCTTATCCTCTCTATCCTGTTCTCTTGTGTCGTACAAAGCATTGGCGATTTTCTTTATA
>JAAHGE010001043.1 GCA_010672635.1 Desertifilum sp. SIO1I2
AAGCAATTGCAAAGCATCTCTTAAACCACCATCAGAATGTCGCGCGATCGCTAAAGTTGCTTCATCTGTAATCGCAATTGCTTTCTCAATTATCGTTGATGGGAGAAGAGATTACTCCCAATCATGTCGTAGAAGTGTCTGGCGGGATTCGTTCTGATGATTTAGCTGCGATTGTGCAAGCTATCTGTGCAGGAGATTTGCTGACGGTATTGCAATCAGCAAGAACTCTGATTGATAGCGGTAAAACACCCAAATTAATTTTGAGTAATCTATTGGCAGTTTATCGCGATTTACTAATTTTTAAAAGCGTACCCAAAAGTCAAAGTGCGATCGCCGGAACTCTAAGTTACTCGCAATTGCGACAAGTTGCTAGTCGTCTAGATTTTATCAGCATAGATGCGGCTTTGACGCAACTTCAAAAGTCAGAAAGTCAATTGAGAGTGACGACGAGTGGTGCGACTTGGTTAGAAGTATGCTTGCTCAACTTGATTCCAAAGAACGAACGTCAACCGTTACGAGAACAACAGGGAAGTCAGCACAATGGAAGCAAAAATAGTACAGCTCAAGAGTTAAATTCCATTTGGACGAAGGTTATCGCAGCAACAAAACCAGCTAACCGTACTCTCCTATCTCGTGCTAAATTAACAAGCTTAAATGAGGATCGGTGCAGATTAGCAGTACCAACATCAGATGTTAAAAAGTTTCAAAGCAATATCGCATTGATAGAACGAATTGTGAATAAAGCATTGGGTTATTCCGTTACAGTTGCAATTGAAGCACGGGAGGAGCTTTTAACATGATCCTCTTATTAGTTGGTAACGATACCGAAGCTATTAAAGGAGAGCTTGCAGCACTAAAAACACAAACTCATCCTTTATGGCGAGACTTTAACGTGCATCGATTTAGTGCTGAACAATTAAGTGCAGCCATCGCTTGTGCCTTTTCAGTTCCCTTTGGGGAAGGAGGCAAACTGATTATTGTGGAAAACTGCGATTTCAAACA
>JAAHGE010001044.1 GCA_010672635.1 Desertifilum sp. SIO1I2
TCGGTGGAAAAATTATGGCTTGCCCGGACGGTTTCTCGCCGATCGATTTTACTGCCGGGTATCGTTTCTCCGGGAAAGAAGTTGGCAAAGTAATCGCCTAAAAAATCCGCCGACAAGCCATAATTTTTCCACCGTTGCGTCCGGGCTTTGGAACTGGGGGAAAAATGCAGGGTTAAGTATTCTTCACTGGCTTGATTTTCTTCAAAATTTTCACCAAAAACCTGGAGACTAGAAGAAGACATCATAAAAATGTTGGAGACGATGAGAAGGTCAGTGTTCGATCGATTGGGCAGCTTCAGTTAAGAAGTGACCCGGTGAAGTAGAGAAGACGATCCCGATTGCTAGTATAGCAAAGCTTGTCGTTGCTTCGAGTTGAGGTTAAGTTGGGCTTTAGATAGAAGTGTTATTCTTTTTTCATTTATGTTTGCTTCAGGAGCTAAAAAAGTTGGATTGAAGCCTCCTTGTAATTAGACAATTCGGGCTTATTTTTACTGAATGAGCGCTTGATTTTTTCCTCCTTGCTTTGCTTTATATAAACAGCGATCGGCTTGTGAAATCAAATCCTCTGGCTTCAGTTGCGGATGGGGAACTTTGCTGACTCCGCCCAAACTCAACGTCACCCAATCGCTGACTTGGGAGTAACGATGGGGAATCGATTTTTCTTGCAGGCGATCGCGAATCCTTTGAGCAATTTTTAGGGCTTCTAGGTGGTTGGTTCGCGGTAAGATAATCGCAAATTCTTCACCTCCATAGCGAGACACTAAACTTTCGCGATCGCTCACCATTTCATTTAAGACTGTCGCGATCTCTTTCAAGCAGCGATCGCCTGCTAAATGGCCGTAAGCATCGTTGTATTGTTTGAAATAATCAATGTCGCATAGCATAACCGTTAGCGGTAATTGTTCGCGATCCATTAACTCCCATTGCTGAGTCAGGTATTGTTCTAATTTACGGCGATTAGCCAACTGAGTCAGGAAATCAATCGTCGCGCGACGATTGAT
>JAAHGE010001045.1 GCA_010672635.1 Desertifilum sp. SIO1I2
TGCTCCATAAAATAACTCAAAAAGTCCTCTCTTGGGACTATCAACGCCTTGCTCGTTCCGTGTTTAAATATATCGTCTCTAATCACTACCGACTCAATATTTCTAAAAACTACGTTACCCGCAGAATTCAAAGATGGGTCGATCGAGATCAACTGCGCCCAGAAGATGCAGAAACTCTCGTGAGTCGGCTGCATCGAGAACACGCCAGCGACTATTTAAACGACTTTGGCGTGCATATTGCCTTGAAAATCTTAGTCAAAGTATTAGAGTATATCCTCGTTCCCATTCTGTATGCAATGGGATATATCGACGAACTGCTCACCGGATTTTTAATGATTAGTGGAGGATATATAGCACGCACCCTCTACACCGGAATGCGTTCGGTAGAAGCCGCCTTAAACCAACAAGAAATTCCCTGGATTGCTCTAATCGTTGGATTATTACCAATGGTGGGCAACATCGCCTACCCCTGTCAAATGATTTACTCGGCTGCTGGAAGACGGGGGAAAGTCGCCCAGTTTATCGTTTATGATACCCTCACTCGTCTGGGCGATCGCCTCCCCATCTGGGGCGGAGAAGACACCCTCACCGAACATTACTTTAACGCTTTAGGCGATCGCATCATCCACGGACTCAGTTTTTATGGGAAACAAACTAACTGAGATGGGGAAGAAGAGGATGGGGGGGTGGGGAGATGGGGGGATCGCGCCTTGAGTCTAACAAGATCGACCTTGCGGATTTTGCGTTTACTTCCTGAAAAGAGTAAACAAGTTGAATGATTGCTGGCAAAATGGCCAATTCCTTACTTTTAAATCATCGCTATCGGATTATCCGCAGTGTAGGGGTAGGAGGCTTTGGCGAAACCTTCTTAGCAGAAGATACCCAAATGCCTTCAAAACGGCGATGCGCGATCAAGCAGCTCAAACCGATTTTAGATAACCCACAAGCCGATCGCATTGCTCGCCAACGATTTACCCGCGAAGCGACTGTATTAGAAAGA
>JAAHGE010000105.1 GCA_010672635.1 Desertifilum sp. SIO1I2
CCGAACGCTTGCAACAGGTTGGGGTGCGGTGTGCCACCATTGACTTGTCGGGTATTGGTACCCAACAGATTACCGTCGAGCAATGGTATGCAGCGATCGCGGGTTTTTTAAGCAAGCGATTTGCCTTACCCATCAATATCGGTCAGTGGTGGCGCAGCCAAACCCATCTATCGAGCGTGGCGCGGTTGGGAGAACTCATCGACAAAGTTTTACTCGTGGAAATCCAACAGCCCATTGTAATTTTCATTGATGAAATTGATACCATTCTCAGCCTGAAATTTTCCACCGATGACTTTTTTGCCCTAATTCGAGCATTTTATAACTATCGAGCCGATAATCCGACCTATAGCCGCCTCACCTTTGCTCTATTTGGGGTGACAACGCCAAGCGATTTAATTAGCGACAAAACCCGCACCCCGTTTAATATTGGCAGAGCGATCGCCCTCCAGGGGTTTCAACCCGAAGATTCAACCCCGTTGCTCAAAGGCTTAGAAACCTATTATCTCAATGCCCAATCGGTCCTCAGCCGTATCTTTTATTGGACGGGCGGACAACCTTTTTTAACCCAAAAGCTATGTCAGTTAATGCTTGCCAAGATTGGAGAAAAGACATCAGTCAACTTAAGCGAGGGTCAAATTGACCAAATCGTGCAAACCTGCATTCTGGAAAACTGGGAGGCTCAAGACGAACCCGAACACCTCAAAACCATTCGCGATCGCCTCTTATTTGACGAACAAAAAGCCGGACGCATTCTCGGATTGTATCAGCGAGTCTTTGAAACCAGCGTTCCCGCCGATGACTCCCCCACCCAAACAGAACTCTTGTTATCTGGGTTAGTTGAAAAACACTCCGGCTATCTGCGAATCAAAAATCCAATCTATCAAACCGTGTTTAACCGGGAATGGCTCGCCCAACAATTAGATGCCCTGCGTCCCTACTCCCAGTTATTCAACGCTTGGCTGGCCTCTCAATGCCAAGATGAGTCGCGCCTGCTCAGAGGGCAAGCCCTGCAAGAAGTTTTAGACTGGACGCAGCGCCAAAGCCTAAGCGATCTCGACTACCGCTATCTAGCCGCCAGCCAGGAAATGGAGCGGCGAGAAGTGCAAAAAACCCTGGAAATGGAACGCCTGCAAGAAGCAGAAACGCGGCTAGCCCTCGAACAAAAAAGCGCCCAACGCCAGCGCCAACTTTTAAAGCTGCTCAGTGTTGCCCTGGTTGCAACAGCCGGATTGGGGGGAATGACGTTGTATGCTTATCATCAAGCCACCCTAGCCTATCGTCAAGCAGCAGCCAGCGAAGTAGAAGCGATCGCGGCGGCTTCTCAAGGAAGTTTTGCCTCCTATCAGCGCCTCGACGCCCTGGTGCAAGCCATACAAGCGCGGCGCAAATTTCAAAACCTGAAACACCTCAACCCCACCCGGCAAGCCCAGTTAGACCAAACCACCCACCAGGTCTTAGAAACCGCAGTCTATGGGGCAGATGAAATGAATCGCCTAGAACACATCGGGGGGTTGAGCGTTGATTTCAGCCCCGATGGGCAATTGCTCGCCACCACAGGATCGGATCGCATCCTGAAGTTGTGGCAGCGAGACGGTCAACTTATTGACACCTTCTCCCACGAGGCGACGTTATATCGGGCGAAATTTAGCCCCGACGGTCAAACCCTTGCTGCTGTTGGTTTGGATGGTACCGTTCCGGTTTGGAGGCTTGATGGCACGCGACAGACGACTCTGGTGGGTCATACCGCCGCCATTTGGGATGTGGCAATGAGTCCCGACGGTCAAACGCTGGCAACCGTTAGCAGCGATCGCACTATTAAGCTTTGGCGTGCAGATGGAACTTTACTGCAAACCCTTTCCGGTCATCAAGCTGCCGTGTGGAGCGTGGCATTTAGTCCCGACGGACAACTGCTCGCCTCGGCGAGTTTAGATAATACAATTAAACTTTGGAATCGCGAAGGCACTTTAATTCGTACCCTAGATAATGGCAACGCCGCTGTGTGGACGGTCGCGTTTAGTCCCGACGGGCAACGACTCGCCTCTGGCGCAGCCGATAACCTGGTTAAACTGTGGAGTCGCGAGGGTGAGTTACTCCAAACCCTAGAAGGTCATACGGCCGAAGTTCAGAATGTCACCTTTAGTCCGGATGGAAAAGCGATCGCCTCAGCAAGTGCGGATAAAACGATTAGGCTATGGGACTTAAATGGCAACTTGCAGAGAACCTTGCGAGAGCATCGTTCGGTCATTCGGGGAGTTCGCTTTAGTCCGGATGGTCAAATCCTAGCCTCTGCTAGCGATGAAGGCATCATTAAGTTGTGGAATACTCAAACCCCTTTATCGGTTGCTCTTAACGATCGTTCCGATGTGCTGTGGCGGGTGGCGTATGTCCCGGATGGCGAATCCCAAAGGATTGTTACAATCTCGCGTCAAGCGGTCAAACTCTGGAACGAGGATGGCTCTTTGATTAAAGCGATGTCGCTAAGTAGCACGCAATCTTACGCATTAGCGGTCGATCCTAGCACGCCCACCTTGGCGATCGCCGGTGCTAGCGGCAACATTTTTCTGTCGAACTTGAACAATCAGCAAATCTCCACCCTCCGCAGCCATAAAGCCGCCGTTTACGGACTGGCGTACAGCCCAGATGGACAGTTTCTCGTTTCTGCTGGAGACGACCGCACCCTCAAACTCTGGCAGCGCCAAGCCTCTGGAGAATTTGCACTGCGCCAAACCCTCTCAGCCCATGAAGGGCGGATTTGGGATGTGGCATTTAGTGCCGATGGTCAACGGATCGCCACCGCTAGTCTCGATGGAACCGCAAAGCTGTGGCGCTGGCAGCCACCCAACTCCCTCGCCGAAACGCCCGATTTTGTTCTAAAAGGACATACCAGCGAGATTTGGGGGGTTGCCTTTAGCCCGGATGGCCAACAGGTTGCCACCGCAGGGCGGGATGGGCAGTTGCGGCTGTGGAATTCCCAAGGTCAACTGCTGCGGACTTTAGAAGCCAGCAAAATGGGTTTAACGCGGGTGGCGTTTAGTCCAGACGGTCAGCAAGTTGCAGTAGGAGTATTAGATAATACGGTCAAGCTCTGGTCGGTGGAGGGGACTTTATTAAGCACCCTCAGCGGTCATGCTTCCGGTGTTCTTTCCGTCGCCTTTAGCCCGGATGGTAAAACGCTAGTCTCTGGAGGTTACGATCGCACGGCTATTGTTTGGAATTTAGACGAAATTCTCAAGCTGAACCTTCTGGAATATGGCTGTAACTGGGTACGGGATTATTTAAAAACAACGCCAGAAATCAGTCCCACAGATCGCGCTTTATGCAATCTTCCGACCTCAAGGGCGCTCAACCGCCCAGAGGAATAACGTTCCAATTTCTCTGGTTTCAGAGGCGATCGCCACAACCTCTAAGCTAAGGTAGAGAAGATTGTCCATCGGTAATATTGATTGGCATGAAACGCCCTGTTTTGTTCGCAGTTGTTGCTAGTTTAGCTGCCTCCCTGACCGCCTGTGCCAACAGCCCTCTCGGTCAGACGGCGGAACGTTCCTTAGCAGCAGACCCCAGGCTAGAAAATAATCCGGCTTTGTTTGCGCCCAACCCCACTCAGGCAGAGTTGCCTGCTGATTTTCCCTCAGAAATTCCTCGCTATCCTAACGCTCAACTTCAGACCGTCTCGCCGCTAGCAGAGGGCGAACCGGGACAACTCACCCGTTGGACAACCCCTGATTCTGCGGCCCAAATTGAACAGTTTTATCAAGCCCAATTTCAAGCGAATAATTGGGAATTGGTAGAAGCGGCCCCAGACTCAGAACCCAATACCCTAGCGGCGCGTCGGGACGATCTACAGGTGAAAGTGTCTTGGGAAACGGCTCAAGCGGGCGAGAATGCGCCGACTGAGTTTGTCCTGAAATATCTTGAAGGCGAACCCCAAGCGGTGGTTAGCCCCGCGCCTAGCCCTTCTCCCCAACCCCAAAACCCGGCGGTTGCGAATGAAACGCCCGAACAGTTGCGCCAGTACGTGCAAGATTTAACAGCGTTGGGGATATTTAACAATGAAACCATTCAGCCGAATGAGGCGATGACTCGCCGCCAGTATGCGCGGTGGTTGGTGGCTGCCAATAATCGATTTTATGCCAATAGTCCGGGCCGACAAATTCGGTTAGCTGCGGCAACTTCCGAAGCCGTATTTCAGGATGTCCCGCGCAGCGATCGCGATTTTGCGATTATTCAAGGCCTTGCAGAAGCGGGTTTGATTCCTAGCGCCCTGAGTGGGGAAGCAACGGCGGTTGCGTTTCGACCGGATGCACCCCTCACTCGCGAACAATTGGTTCTTTGGAAGGTGCCTCTCGATACGCGCCAAGCTTTACCCACAGCGACAGTAGAAGCGGTACAAGAACGCTGGGGATTTCAAGATGCTTCTCGGATTAATGCGAGAGCCTTACGTGCAGTCTTAGCCGATTTTGCCAATGGAGAACAATCGAATATTCGGCGGACATTTGGTTACACCACGCTGTTTCAACCCCAAAAAACAGTGACTCAAGCAGAGGCGGCGGCGGCGCTGTGGCACTTTGGCATACAAGGCGAAGGGCTATCGGCGGCGGATGTGCAATCGTTAGATAGACCGTCGGTGACTCAGACCAATTAACCTCTGAGTGAGGGAACCCCGGTAAGGCGGCCGAGTCGTGTTATCCTGTCTGTTGATTATTCTGCGATCGCACTTTGACCCTAGAGGTGGCAGCTAGGGATCTGACGCATTTCTCGGTTACTGGAAACCCAAGTTTATGGCTATTTTGGACTCTAAAGGTCGCTTATTCGGCAAACTGAGCATTCTTGATTTAGGTGCAGCCATTGTCATTCTGATGGTGTTGTTTGGCATCTTTTTCTTTCCAGGAACTTCTGGATCGGTGGCTCAAGTGGGCGTCCAAACAAGACCCGTAGAAGTTGATGTGATTGTGCGGGGCTTAAGTATTCTCAACCCGCAAAACTTGGTTAATGAATTTAATGAAACCAAAAAGACGAATATTATTATTCGCAACCAACCCTATGGACAGGTGGATGTGAAGTCGGTTCAATTGCTCGAAAGGACAGTAGTTGTTCCGCAACCGGATGGTTCGGTAGAGGCAAAAACTGACCCTAGAGGCGATCGCACTTTCTCGATTGATATGCTACTCACCTTGGGTGGTAATGCCCAAATGACGGACAATGGTCTGGTTCTAGGTAACAGCAAGCTGAAAATCGGGACTCCCGTAGAGCTTGAAGGCATGACCTATAACTTTAATGGCAGCGTTATTGAAGTCAGAACCCCCTCATAATCGCTGAACTCAGTTCTGTTCGACGGTAGATGTTAAGACTTCTCCAACTCATTACCATCTAAACTGTTTGCAGGTGACAGGTAGTTAGTAATGAATCTTGAAGAGTCTTTTCAGGCAGCAGGCGCTAATATGCAAGCGATGGTGGATAGTTTCATCATCCTGCTGCCCAATCTACTTATTGCTGTCATTGTTTTTGCTATATTTTGGTTCGGTGCCAGAGTGTTAAAACGCACGATTCGGCGCATTACTCGCAGACATCGACAAGCTCGAAATTTAGGATTGGTTCTCGGTCGATTATCCCAGGGGGCGATGGTTCTTTTAGGCCTGTTTATCGCCTTATCGATTGTGATTCCGACGTTCCAGCCCGGAGATTTAGTCCAACTCTTAGGGATTAGTGGGGTTGCGGTTGGTTTTGCGTTCCGGGATATCTTACAGAATTTTTTAGCCGGAATATTAATTCTGTTAACTGAACCCTTTCAAATTAACGATCAGATTGTCTTCAAAAACTTTGAGGGAACCGTTGAAGAGATTCAAACCCGCGCCACGACGATTAGAACCTACGATGGGCGGCGCGTGGTGATTCCCAATGCAGAGTTATTCACCAACTCCGTAACGGTCAATACCGCCTTTGAGAATCGCCGCTTAGAATACGATATTGGGATTGGCTATGGCGATGACGTGCAACAAGCCAAGCAATTGATTTTAGACACGCTCAATAGCATAGATGAGGTATTGGCAGAACCTTCACCCGATGCTTTAGTTGTTGATTTAGCGGAAAGTACCATTAATATTCGCCTACGCTGGTGGATTAAACCGCCGAGACGCGCGGATTCCCTCGATAGCCGCGATCGCGTTTTAACGGCCGTTGCTCAAACGCTCGTTGCACATGGGATTGATTTACCGTTCCCCACGCAGCAAATCCTCTTCCACGATCAAACCGAAGAAACTGATGGCGATCGCTCTCGCCAGCGCGAAGGATGGCCATCAGGCGATCGGGAAGTCCCCAAACCCCTCAGTATTGGCGGATCGCTGAAGCAGTTAGTCTTAATGCGCCAACAGAATCAGACTAACGGGGACTCGGATCGACATGAATAAATCTCGCTTGCAACCCTTCTGGGAGACGCTTCGCGCTAGTTATTGGTTTGTTCCCACCCTGATGGCGGCGGGAGCTGTGGCTTTGGCCTTTGCGATGCTGCAATTTGACCACATTACTCAAGCCGATGAGTTTGATGGTTTAAATTGGGTCTATGCAGGCGGCCCTGAAGGCGCTCGGACGGTCTTATCGACTATTGCCGGTTCCATGATGGCGATCGCCGGAACAACCTTCTCCATCGTTATTGTTGCCTTAACGCTGGCCGCTTCTCAATTTGGCCCGCGCCTCCTCCGCAACTTTATGAGCGATACGGGCAATCAGGTGGTGTTAGGAACGTATATTGCCACCTTTATTTATTGCTTAATGGTGCTGCGGAGCGTTCGGGGCAGCGATTACGATGTATTCGTGCCTCAAACTTCGGTGACGGTGGGTATCTTATTAAGTTTGCTCAGTATTGGGGTGCTGATCTACTTTTTTCACCATGTTTCCACCTCTATTCAGGCTAGCCAAGTCGTTGGTGAAGTCAATCGCGACCTCAAACAGGCAATCGAGCGATTGTTTCCTGAAAAAGTGGGACGCAACGATCGGCCTCAGCATCGGGAAGCGCACATCCCTATCGATTTTGAGGTCAAAGCTCAACCTTTGATTGCTCTTAATAGCGGCTATTTGCAAGTTGTGGACGATCGCCAATTGATGAAAACGGCGCGCGATCGCGATTTGTTAATTTGCCTTCAATGTCATCCCGGCGACTTTATCGTGCGCGGTCGGTCATTAGCAAAGGTTTGGTCGCCACACCCCCTAGGAGAAGACGTACGCGAGCAAATTCAGCGGGCGTTTATTTTCGGAAAACAGCGCACCAAAGCCCAAGATATTGAATTTTCTATTAATCAATTGGTCGAAATTGCGCTGCGGGCGATTTCTCCGAGCGTTAACGATCCGTTCACTGCGATTCAATGTATCGATCAATTGAGTATTGCTTTGAGCGATTTGGCGGAACGAGAATTTCCCTCTCCCTATCGCTACGACGAACAGGACTGTTTGCGCTTGATTGCTCAACCTATTCAGTTTGCAGAGTTGGTGAAAACGGCGTTTACTCAAATTCGCCAATACGGGCGTTCGGATGTGGCGGTGTCGATCCGCCTGCTAGAGGCGATCGCCACTATTATCACCCACACCCATCGCCAGAGCGATCGACAAGCCTTGCTGCGTCAGGCTCGCATGATTATTCGAGGGTCTCAAGAGGGGACGTTTGAACAGTTCGATCGCAACGATCTTCAAGAACGCTACCAGCAGGTCTTAGCCGCCTTAGACCCGCTTAAGGATCGTAGTTTAGAATACAGCACTCAGGGGCAACGGGATTTAAGATAACCTGCGTAGACAGTTAAGACTAACGACTCCTCCTCTGGTCTCGTGAGAGACAGAGGTGGTTTTGTCAAAACTTTCCTCTTGTTTGAGCCGTCGCGATTGTTTTGATTGAGGAGTTTTAAGCGCAACTACACAACTGTGTCCCTTGATGCTCCCGAATCAAGATTTCCAGTAAGATTGGGGCAGTCAGCTATCATCACTCTAAATCAAGATGAACTCCGATAGTCTTGTCAATTTCCTACAACAAAGTTTTCACGTTACCCTTGGCGCTACCACGTCTCTTGTAGAAGCCATCCAAGATCCTCAAAAACGAGAAGAAAATTTAGCTCAACTCCAACTCGACTTGAACCAGCTTACTCAAAAACTGGCTGAAAAAGGAGAAATGACCGAGCAAGAAGCGCGTCGGTTTGTTGATAGTTTGATGAATCAAAGGGGAAGCCAGAGTGCTGAAGAGGTAACGGTATCGCCTCCCCCGCCGGATATTGAGATGAATACGCCTCCCCCAACTGCTGAACCGAATGCTCAACTAGAGTTACAAGAGCTAACGGCCCAAATTGCGGCCATTCGACTCGAACTTGAAAAATTACGCGAACAAGATCCGGCTTCTTGAGTTTTGTTCTATCCTAAGATGTTGCGAGAATCGCTAGCGCCTACGCCCAAGTTAGGGAATCTAAGCTAGCGATTCTCTTGATAAGGGCTTTCTGAAAGACTGCTACTGCCTTACGGCTTTGTCAGTTTCTATCGGTGCATTTATTCGGGCTTACAAAGTCTTTGTGACTTGCATTTGGTTAAAGCTTAATCGTTATCCCACGCTTCGGAGCCTAATAGATCGCCAATCCGATCGCGGAGCAAGAAGTCATTTTTTTCGAGTTCGCATTCAACACATCCCCATTCTCTGGCGGGAATGTACTTGCACAAGACGTAGATTGGCTGTTGGCGACTCACTACACCCGCTTGCACGAGTTGACGAGCTTCGTCTTGAATCAGCTCTAGGGAATATTGGATAGATTGGAGCATATTTTTCCTCTTGTTTATTTAATCCAACCGTTTGCAAGGCTGAGAGCGTACAGTCAATAATGTAAAATCTCTATCGATACAATTTGAGTAGCAGTGACTTTGTAGTCAGATATACTGAACGATTTTTATTGTCACGCTAGCTCACCTCAAATTATATTAAGAGATATTGCAAAAGTCATCAAACATTAACCGCTTGCGGTTCGCATAGACCCACAGCAAGTTGCAAAGATTCCCGCATACTGGTAGGACTTGCCAGTCCTCGACCCGCAATATCAAAAGCTGTACCGTGATCGGGAGAAGTCCGGATAAACGGCAAACCAATGGTAGTATTAACGGCTCGATCGAAAGCCATTGCTTTGACGGGAATCAAGCCTTGATCGTGGTAAAGCGCCAAATAAGCGTCATGGACATTGCCCGCAGAATTCGCCCCATACCAGGCTTGAGTGGGTTTTACCCAAAGGGTATCGGGGGGAACGGGGCCATCTAGGGTCAAGGACGGATAAACAGAACGCTGTTGCTCAATCCAAGGGATTAACCAATCTTGTTCTTCTCGTCCGAGTTGTCCCTGTTCGCCGCTGTGGGGGTTTAATCCAGCGATCGCAATTCTAGGCGATGCGATGTTAAATTGCTGGTGCAAACACCTCACGAGCAGGGCGAGCTTGCGACTCATCAAATCGGGAGAAAGGGTATCAGCAACGGCTCGCAACGGAATATGAGTGGTTGCGAGCAACGTTCGCAGCGTCCACCCACTGTGGGGCGATCGCGCTACGAATAACATGCCAAACTCGCTGACTCCCGCTCGTTCGGCTAGCAGTTCGGTTTGTCCGGGATAAAAATGTCCGGCGGCTTTCCATGCAGATTTGGCAATGGGCCCTGTGACAATCGCCTGAAATTGACCCGCAAGCGTTAGCGCGATCGCTCGATCGAGGTAGGCAAAACTCGCGGCTCCGGAAACGGCATTCCCTTGAGCGATCGCAATTTCCCCCGGTAAAGGGATATCGATCGTCGAGAGTTCGTCCGGATCGACCGCAGCAATGCCCAAACGGGACAGCGATTGATAAGTCGTCTGAATGACCGAGAGCGAACCAATCACTGTCACCTCGCAGCCGCGAAGCCATTGAGCGTCTGCTAACGCCATGAGAATCACTTCTGGGCCAATCCCAGCAGGATCTCCTAGAGTGACCGCAATCCGAGAAGGCATATTCCTCCTGCACGCCATCAGATAGACAGATTTTTACTCTGTCGGGTTAAAGTTTTGTTGTCAAACTAGTCTAAAATACATGCTAGCGAGCTGAGCTTTCGTTGTGAAACTTTCAATTGATGGAGGTTTTAGCTCCATTCTATCTGTCCTAAGACTCACTTGAAACTTAAAACAAAGGAAATTTTAAGCAATGGCTGCTGAAATTTTAAATGCTGCTCTTTTGTCTTTCATTCTGATTCTAGTTGGTCTAGGATTCGGCTTTTTACTGCTGAAAATTCAAGGCCCCGAAGAAGGCGAAAACCTGTAAATTCAGGCATTTGCTGCCCCATCAGGGGATCTGAATTACCCGATGTGAAGAGTGCGATCGCGCTACGGTTCGCTCTTCACATCTCGCTGTTTTAAAACTCAATCATCCGTCTCATCTAAGTGTTCGGCCACTTCTCGATACAAATTGAAGACATGACTATCCTTAAGCCGATAAAACACATTCCGGCCTTGTTTGCGATAGCCCACTAAACGCATAGCTCGCAAACTTCGCAATTGATGAGAAACCGCAGACTCGCTCATTTTAACCGCCGCTGCTAGGTCGCAGACGCATAACTCTTGGAGCGCCAGCGCCGAGAGGATTCGCAGGCGGTTCGGGTCGCCTAACAAACTAAAAAATTCAGCCATGCGTTGAGACTTCTCAACACTGAGCAACTGACCGTGTAAGTGTCTGAGGCTATCCAAATTAACCGGGTGCAGCACCTCGCAACTAGGCGACTCCATTGACTGTAGAGCGGGCGAGCTTTGGGACTTAGACATAATTCGGCGAGGGAAAATAAGCAACAGCAATGCGATCCTGTCTTCAGGGTGACACCTATATGACCCCAACAGCAACTATCGGATTGGGGGATTTCCGACCAGAATGCAAGGATTTCTGATAATATCTTATAAAAAGTTAACGATTCATTTTAATTAATCTCTAATGAACTTATTGGTTGTCGGTGCCACTGGTACTCTCGGAAGGCAGGTGACTCGTCGCGCTCTCGACGAAGGATACCAAGTTCGCTGCCTGGTTCGGAATCCCAGAAAAGCGTCTTTCTTAAAAGAATGGGGGGCTGAACTCGTACAGGGAGATTTGTGCCAACCAGACACCTTAAGCGCCGCTCTGGCTGGAATTGAGGCTGTCATTGACGCAGCCACCGCTCGACCAACCGATCCGCAAGGTATCAAAGAGGTGGACTGGGAAGGCAAAGTCGCCCTAATTCAAGCGGCTAAAAGTGCGGGAGTGCAGCGATTTATATTTTTCTCCATCTTGAACGCCGACCAACACCCGGACGTTCCCTTAATGGAGATCAAACACTGTACAGAACTCTTTTTAAAAGA
>JAAHGE010000106.1 GCA_010672635.1 Desertifilum sp. SIO1I2
TACAATTTTCTACTATCGGGTGGAAAAAATGAATTGGAATCTGTATTTTCCACAGTCCCTTAGTTCCCAATAAAAAAATCCGACCTTCTCAAAAGCCGGATTACCAGGTTCCCCATAAACGGTACAACCTTTTATTCTCCGGATGTTTGAGGTTTTGGCGCTTCATTACGGAACAGCACGATCGCGATCGCGGCTAGGACTAACTGAGCCGTACTAAAAATAGCCAAACTATCATCAAATCCCCAACGTAATAACTCCCCAAAAGCCAAACTTCCGACGCCAAAGCCTGTAAACAAAGTAAACACCTTTAGCCCCATCGTTTGCCCCAAACTATCTTTTCCCCCCAAATTTGTAACAATTCCAGCAAATAACGGCTGTGTCAAGTCATATCCCAGAGATAGCACCAAGATGCAAGCCGTAGTCATCCATAGCGGAATCCGAAAAATCATCACAGCCGCCGCTGCCGCCGAAATTGCCAGTCCAGGTGGAATTAACCACCGTCTTCCCCAACGGTCTACCAAACGCCCAATCAGCGGGCTGAACAGTAACCCCGGCACCCCATAACCAAAAATGGCAAACCCAATGCCAATGTCGCTGAGTTCGTAGCGGTAAGTTAAATATAGACCCAACCAAGTATAAACGCCGGAATGAAAGACGCCGTTAAAAAAGACATAAGCATAGGTGCGCTGACCGCGAAAGCTAGCTAACACGCTGCGGTATCCTGCAAAAATACTAGAAATTGTGGGTAACTCCACTACCTCTGGCGTGTCAAATAATGCGGCATAGCGAGATAAACGCCAGAGGATGATTGCCATTGCCGCAGCCGTTCCAATAAATAAGGACTGCCAGCGCACAAAGGGTTCTAACAGCGCGCCTCCTGCCGAACCCAATGCCATTCCCCCTTCCATGCAGGCAAACACAAACCCTAACAGCTTGCCGCGTTCGCGAAACGGAAACAAGTCTCCAATTAAAGCAAAGGTGAGGGGAATGACGCCGCTTGCCCCTAAGCCCGTTAGGAGTCGCCAGAGGGTCATTTGAAATGCATCTTGCGCGGTTGCCGTGAGGGCCGTGCAGAGGACAAAAATAATTAGAGATAGTCGAATGACGTGCCAGCGACCGAAGGCATCCGATAGCAAACCGTAAAATAGGGCGGCTAGGGCGTAGGCCATCAGATAAGCCGGGACAATTAAACCCACCTCTTGTTCGGCGACTTGGAAAATCGTTGCCAGACGGGGAATTAAGGGCGCAATCATATAGCCCTGGAAAAAGATTAAGCCTGCGGCTAGGGCTAGCCAAAGAAAAAGCCGATGATGCTGTTGCAGCCGCCTTTGGAGATTTGCGTCTTCAGTATGCGTTGTCATGAGTTCTTTGAGTGGCTACATTATGCAAATATTGCATAAATTGATATCGATTCGCTATGACTGGAGTTTCGACCCGCTGGAAACCAGCAGCTTTGTGCTATTAAAAATCCCAACGGGTGAAATGGCGGTCAACGGCTTGGCTGATATTCTCAATAAATCATGCAAATATCGCATGAGACAAACTGCACCCCAGAAGGCATGGGGCTGATATTGTTGAAAAACGCAGTGTTATTGAACGCTAGAGAACGCCTTGTCTACTCTGAAGTCACAATTGGATGGTTGGTCGCTTAACGATCGCGATCCAGAATTTATCAAAGCTTGGTTGCCGATTGGCGAATGGTTTTACCGCTATTATTTCCGCGTCACCACCAAAGGCTGGCACCATATTCCTCAACAGGGGAAGGTTTTACTGGTCGGTTCCCATAATGGGGGGATGGCTTCGCCGGATACTTCAATGTTTATGGTGGATTGGTTTCGTCGTTTCGGCGTTCATCGTCCCACCTATGCCTTGATGCACCCGGCGGCGTGGACGATTCCCCAGTTAGCCCATCTAGGGGTCAAAGCGGGGGCGGTTATGGCGCATCCTAAAATGGCGATCGCCGCTTTGCATCGAGATGCCGCTGTTTTAGTGTATCCCGGCGGAGCCGAAGATATGTTTCGGCCCCATTCCCAACGCCACCAAATCCATTTAGCCGGACGCAAAGGCTTTATTAAGCTAGCCTTGCGCGAACGCGTCCCGATTGTGCCGTTGGTTTCCCTGGGGGCCCACGATACGCTGATTATTCTGGGCGATCTGTACGATCCCCTCAAACAACTTCAGCAATGGGGGATTCTCAATAGCTTGGGCGTTGATATTGGGGTTTTTCCCATCTATCTAGGTTTACCTTGGGGTTTGGGAATTGGTCCAATTCCCAATTTTCCTTTACCTGCGCCAATTCAAACGCGGGTGGGTGCGCCGATTATTTTTGAGCGATATGGTCGGGAAGCAGCGTGCGATCGCGCCTACGTTGATGCTTGCTATCAGCGGGTTCTCAACGAGATGCAGCAAGAGCTTGATGTCTTAGTTATGGAAGCCGAACAGCAATGATAAAGTGAAAAAGGCTATAGGGAGCTATTGCAGGTTCAATTCATGAGTAAAGTGATTAGCGGTTCGATTTTCGTAGTCGATGACAATATTGATACCGATCAGATTATTCCCGCCGAGTATCTGACCTTAGTGCCATCTAAGCCTGAAGAATACGAAAAATTAGGCAGTTATGCGTTAATTGGCTTACCGGATCGCTACGGTCGGTTTATCGCTGAAGGGGAAATGAAAACCCGTTATCCGATTATTATTGCTGGGGAAAACTTTGGTTGCGGTTCTTCGCGCGAACACGCTCCGATTGCATTAGGCGCATCTGGGGTGGAAGCAGTGATTGCTCAATCCTATGCTCGCATCTTTTTCCGCAACTGTTCGGCAACAGGCGAATTATATCCGTGGGAGTCTGTCGAACGCCTGTGCGACCTCTTTGAAACCGGGCAAGAGGTTAGTATTGATTTTGAAGCGAATCAACTCACCAATCATACCCTTGGCAAAACTTACGAACTCAAATCGCTCGGCGAAGTGGGGCCGGTGATTGATGCGGGGGGAATTTTCGCTTACGCCCGACAAACTGGGATGATTTCCCGCGCTTAGATTCGCTCGGAATCGCGCTACTATTGATTGCAAGGCTTCAAATCCTATTTAACGATTTCATTTCTATGCTGCTTAAGTCTACAACCCGTCACATCCATATCTTTACGGCTGAGATTGCAAATAACGAGTTAAATCCCAGCGAGGATCTTCTGACATTGGATGTTGACCCCGATAATGAATTGCTGTGGAACGATGAAGCGTTGCAGCAAGTTTACCGTAAGTTTGATGAATTGGTCGCAGCTTACGACGGCGAAGATTTGAACGAGTATAATTTGCGACGGATTGGTTCGGACTTAGAGCATTTTGTGCGATCGCTCTTACAGCAAGGGCAAATTAGCTATAACCTCAACAGTCGCGTTCGCAACTACAGTATGGGTTTACCCCAAGTGGATGTGTCGGCGAACCGCTAAGATTCAGAATTTGTCTCAATTGTCAAAGGTCAGTAAGCAACTAACACTTACTGACCTTTGTTCTATTTATAAACTGGATGCACCCTCAAGGACGACTTGATTAAGACCAGACCCGATCGCCATTTTCATCAACGCGGGCTTGGCGAATCACATCAGAAATTTCTTCAGCATCCTTGACATGGTGTAAAAGCTTCTTATCGCCGTCGGGTTCTTCCACTTCAAAGTAAGCTGGAACCTCGATATGATCTCCCGTAATATCCGGAGCATCTACTGCAAGTTGCTGTTTCTTCTCCTCATAGGACTTGCGATCGTCAATGCGATCGCCTGGATTGGTGGCTTCAACGCCACTTTCAGGTTGCTTGGGAGAATCAGTCGCCTGAGTATCGCGGTGGAGTTCTTTAATATTCTCATCCATAACTTTAGTCCACTTAAATTTTATACCGATTTGATTGCTATTATTTATGTTAAAAACTAAGCCCAATCGTAGCCTCTTTCTAGAGGAAGAACTTATGGATAGATTCATTATCAATACTCCTTAGATTTGTAACCCCCTTGAGAGAGAGCGATCGGCTTTAAATATCTAATAAGGGTTCAAGACAAACAAGCAGTCAGGAAACAATACCGCCTCAGCGCCTTTGAATCAATCCTGTTGGCTATCTCCCCTATTGACGATTTGCAAATTAACCGAAAAGATGGGTAAGTTCTGTGCAGTCCGATTGTTCCTCTTCCTCACTTACTAACCCCTAATTTGGATGATGCCGCAACTTCCCCGCTCGCAAGCGGTAACGCCTCAAGAAAGCCTGTTGCCCGGTGAAGATCGTCGAGCCATTATCGAAGACTTATTGAGACTTGTCCGCCACATTTGCCAAACGCCAGTCGCCTTACTGCATTTACGAGATCGCGAGTGGTTTCAGTTTCCCGCCATCACAGATGAACTAGGGGAACTCGCCCAACGCCTGGTTGAAAACACCCCCATCGATCGCTTGAGTGCTAGCAACCTAGCAGAGGGCAACCGCTTGCAATTCATCGTCCGCTTGCCCTTACTCGACGATCGCCATCAGCCATTTGGCGAAATCATTGCGTGCGATCGCATTCCCCACACTTGGGAACCCGAACAGGCAGAACTCCTGCAAATCCTAGCCAGACAAGCCTCGCGACAACTGCATCCCCCTCAACTGCTAGCCCGCGCCGCCCAAGTGAACCCCCATCCCATTGTTGCCTGTAACGCCAGCGGAGAAGCGATCGCCCTCAACCAAGCCGCCCAAACCCTCAGCCAGCAACTCAATATCGAGATTGCTCAACTCTTCCCTCGGTTTCATATTCAACTCGTGCAAGCCTGCCTAGCCAGCCAACAGTATCGCGAACGCATCGAAGTCAGCATTAACCAACGCACCTTTCGCTGGTTGTACCAACCCTGCAACCGCACAGAAATTGTTTACCTCTACGGCCACGAAATTACCGACTACAAACAATCAGAAGCGAAACTGCTGCACGAAGCCCTCCACGACGAACTCACCGGCTTGCCCAACCGAACCTTATTTATGGAACGCCTCAAGCAAGTCGTCGAACAGAACCAGCGTTACGCCCGAACCGCCCATAAATCCTATCCCTTCGCCCTGCTCTTTCTAGACCTCGATCGATTTAAATTAATTAACGATAGCCTAGGTCATCTGGTGGGCGATCAACTGCTACAAATGATCGCCCGCCGCCTAGAAAGCGCCATTCTACCGCGCAACATTGGCATCAATGGGGCAAACGATACCGTGGCTCGACTCGGCGGCGATGAATTTGCCATTCTCCTCGATCGCCTGCACGATCGAAATGAAGCGATCGCGATCGCCGAACGCCTGCACGAACTCTTCCGTTCGCCTTTCCACCTGTATGGCAGCCCTCTCGCCGAGTCAGAAACCCCCTCGCGCACCTTTCACGAAGTCTTCACCACCGTCAGCATTGGCATCACCTTTCCCTCCCCCCGCACCTCCCAACCCGAAACCCTTTTGCGAGATGCCGATATTGCCCTCTACCGCGCCAAAGCCCAAGGCAGAGGGCGTCACGAAGTCTTTGACGCCACCATGCACGCCAGTACCATCGCCCTTTTGCAACTCGAAAACGATCTGCGACGGGCTGTACAGCGTCAAGAATTTCAAGTCTACTATCAACCCATTATTGCCCTAGATATGGGTCGGATTGCTGGGTTTGAAGCCTTAGTTCGCTGGCATCATCCCGAACGAGGGTTTGTCTCGCCTGGCGAGTTTATCACGACAAGCGAAGAAACCGGCCTAATTATTCCCTTGGGCGCTTGGGTGCTGCGTCAAGCGTGCTTGCAACTACAACAATGGCAGACACAGTTTGCCACCTATCCCCCCTTAACCATGAGCGTGAATATTTCCAGCACGCAACTATCTCATCCTGACTTTAGCGAACAAGTCAGCCAGATCTTGCAAGAGGTGGCACTCGAACCCGGTAGCTTAAAGCTAGAGATTACCGAAAGCGTTTTGATGGAAAATGCCGACGCAGCAGCAAGTTTGCTAGAACAGTTACGCGCCCAGACGATTCACCTCTGTATTGATGATTTTGGGACAGGTTACTCTTCGCTATCGTATTTACAGCGCTTTCCGATCAATATGTTGAAGGTGGATAAGTCGTTTGTGATGAACTTAGGGGTGGATGAAGAAAGTTCAGAAATTGTCCGGGCGATTATTTCCCTAGGCAATAATTTAGGAATGTACGTGACGGCTGAAGGCGTGGAAACCGAAGAACAGTTAGTACAGCTTTGGGCGTTACATTGCGACTATGGGCAAGGCTATTTATTCTCTAAACCGCTACAAAGCGAGGATGCGAGGGCTTTGCTGGAAGCCTCGCCCCAATGGTAAATCTTAATCCGTCGCAGAGGGACGTTGAATCAGCAGTTGAATGGCTAAGGCGACTAAGCCGAGGGTAGCTACTGCAAATATCCCCGTTCCTAAAAAGCCCATGCCAATCACCAAAGTCCGAACGGCAGCCGCTAAGTTAATGGTGAGCGGATTATCGGAGTGAATGGGTTTGTTGGCAAAGGTTTGCACAATTGAACCCGTTAGCCAGTATAAAGCCGTGGCGATCGCGCCGCTAATGACAGCCCCGGTTAAACACCGCAGGGGGGTTGCTTTCTGGGAAGATTGAGGTTCGGGGGATAAGTTTGGATCGGACATTTTGGATTCACCTAAACAAACATTGCTTTCAACCCGCCAGCGTTCCCAAGCGAATCCCTGTGGGTGAAAACTGGGATATCCATAAGTCTAGATCGGGATTGGGTAAGGCTTGTCTTACGGTTTGTTTCACGATCTCGGCTTGGGCGCGAGACTCGGTTAAACCAAACACTGTCGAACCCGAACCTGACATCAGCGCCCCCAAAACGCCCGCCGCTTGCATGGCGTCTCGCAGGGCGACTAATTCCGGATATTGGGGAAAAACGATTTTTTCAAAGTCGTTATGGAGTTCTTGTCCAATTTTGAGGCTATCTTTATGGGCGATCGCGCTCACCATTGGGCCAGAATGGACTTGATGATGGGCAGTTTGCAGACCTTGCGGATCGCGGATATAGCGATCGCTATATTGTTGTCTGTAGGTAGAATAGGCCCAAGCCGTAGACACGGAAATAGACCGATATTTCCCCAACACGACATGCAGCGAGTCTAAGTCGGGTAGCGGCGATAGCTGTTCCCCTCGTCCCGTCACTAAAGCGGTTCCCCCCATAATACAAAAAGGGACATCCGAGCCTAAACTTTCCCCTAGGGTTTGTAACTCTCCTTGGGTGAGGCCTAACTGCCACATTAAGCTTAAACCGGACAGCACCGCCGCCGCATCGGTCGATCCGCCCGCTAACCCTGCCCCCATTGGGATGCGCTTGTGGATGGTAATTTCTACCCCACCATATTGGGCTGCGGCTTCAGGAAACTGCTGTTGTATTAGCACCGCCGCCCGATACGCCAAATTGGTAGAGTCTACAGGCACATCCGGGCGATCGCAGTGAACCACAATTCTATCGGAACTTAGGGGACGCAAATCAATTTGATCGGCAAGATCCACGCTTTGCATCACCATTGCTAATTGATGATACCCGTCAGGGCGATCGCCGAGGATCTCTAAATACAGATTAATTTTTGCCGCAGCCAAAAGCGAGTAAGAACGCATAGGAATTAAACAGTCAGCGTTTCTATAATCTTTCAATTGTACGGGCTTGCTCGGACAGTTGGGCCTGTCGCTGTCCTTGCGATCGCGCTTGACGAGTATACAAGCCCAAAGGCGTCCTCAACAAATCGACAAACGTCGCTTTTCCCACAACCGTTTTGAGGGTATTGAGGGGTAATTCTTTGATCGCCCAACGGCTAAGACGGCGAATATAATCCTGTAGCGATAATTCGGGCATTAATTCAACGCCATGCAGTTCGTGTAAATAGCGGTTAGAACGTCCATATCGCTGCCATTGACTGCGAAGTTCCTCTAGGGTTTGGCGATGGCGATGGCGAATAATGGCATTGGGGGCAAATTCAATTTGCCACTCTGTCTGTTGGAGGATGCGCCAACAGATATCGGCGTCTCCTCCGGTGGTGAGGTACGGGCGAAATAAACCCACCTTGCTAAAGGCTTGACGGCGCACGGCTAAGTTGGCAGTCTGACCGTAGGGACAAAAGGGATGGGCAAGGGTATGCTTTTGAGAGAGCGTTTCCTGGGCGTCTGCATATTGTTCTAAGAGGCTATTTCCAGGGAAAGCCAGAATTTCTCCTGCAACGATGCCAATTTGGGGTTGAGAAAACGGTGCAACCAAGTTTTCCAACCAATCAGACTGCGGCCGACAATCTGCATCGGTAAACGCTAAAATTTCTCCATTCGCGGCTTTAATTCCGGTATTGCGGGCGGCGTAGGAACTTTGAATTTCGTTTTCGCTTTTAACTTGCAGGTTGGGAATTTGGGCGGCGCTGTCTTTGAGGATTGCCAAGGTGCGATCGCGGCTGGCATTATCTACAATAATCAACTCGGTGCGATCGGCGGGGTAAGATTGCGATCGCAAACCTGCCAACAGTTCCGGTAAGTCAGCCTCACCATTATAAATCGGTACAATGACTGAAACTTGGACGTTAGACATTACAGCGATAAGAACCAAAGTGCAAAGTGCTGAGTCGAAAACCAGTCAGGTTAATTTTTTAGCCGTTTAGCTGGTCTTAACCGTTATAGCTACCCCGATATACCAACTGTCAAGGCGGTTAGGATATCTATCAATAGAATAGAGGCGTTCTAGCGAAAGGTCTTCACCCAAATCTATCAATCAACGATCGATGCCAAAAATCATTATCGGGGTTATGGGGCCTGGAAATGGCGCAACGCCCCCAGATCTAGAAAATGCCTGGGAATTGGGAAAACAAATTGCCCAACAGGGGTGGGTTTTACTCACGGGAGGGCGTAATGTCGGCGTGATGGATGCAGCTAGTCGCGGTGCGAAGTCACAACAGGGTTTAACGATCGGTATTTTACCAACTGGCGATCGCGCTTTCGTCTCGGAGGCGGTAGATATTGCGATCGTCACCGATCTGGGCAATGCTCGCAATAATATCAATATTCTCTCTTGTGATGGGATTGTGGCTTGCGGAATGGGGGCGGGTACGGCTTCGGAGGTGGCTTTGGCGATTAAAAGCCAAAAGCGGGTGATTTTGCTAGGATGCGATCGCGAAACTCAAGTCTTTTTTAGCAAACTTGCCCCTACAGGCATTCAAGCCGTTGAAACGGTTGAAAGCGCGATCGCTCTCCTGCAACAATGGGTTTCAGCCTAATGTAACAATATCGGCAGTATTTTTCGCCAAGCCAATAGGCTAAGAACAACCATCCAACAGACGAGCCAAAATAAAGATAAAGGCCAATATTCCGGCAATCCCAACGGCCAGCGTAACAAGTCTACCAGAGAAGCCAGCGGCAAAACTCCGGCAATTTTACCCACTAAGGGCGGTAAGGTTTCCCTGGGAAAGTAGGTTCCGCAAATCGTAAACATGGGCACCACAAATAGAAAGATGGGGATATTAATATGGTCAATCTTTTGCACGCACCCAGCCGTTAATAAACCACAGGCACTAAACACTAAGCTACCCAAAATAATTAAGGGCAAAGACACTAACAAGTTCCAACCCGAATACAACCCCCAAATAACCGCCACGACTCCTGTTAACAATCCGGCAATAATCCCTTTAGTAGCCGCCCAAAACCAATCGCCTAGGAAAACCTCGGTATAACTTAGAGGAGCAGTTAATAAAGCTTGCCAAGTTTTTTGAAAACTCAAGCGGATAAAACTGCCAAAAGCTCCTTCAAAAAAGGATTGAAATAACACGCCAACCGCCATCATTCCCGGCGCAATAAAAGCGAGATAACTAATGGTTTCTCCTTCGTAAACCACATCGCCAATTAAAGGCGTTAACCCATAGCCGAAAGCCACTAAATAAATAATGGGTTCAGAAATAGGGGGCAAACAACTAAATAACCAGTTACTTTGATAAACCTTGGCATGACGATGCCAAACGGAATAGATGCCCCAAAGGGTGACAGATTTTCCTTTCATAACCGTTAAGATTGAGTAGAACTTAAAGAGTGCGATCGCACTGGACGCTAAATTCAGGAAAAGCTTGCAGCGTCAGGGTTCGATCGGGCTGATAAATCTGAATTTGTTGATAACCTTGGGTCGTTGGTTGACGGGAGACTTCAATACAATTCTGGTTTAAATTAATGAGCAAAACTTCGACAATTCCAGTTCTGGCATAAAGGGGAATTTTGAGATTGCGATCGCTATCAACGGGGGTATCGGCAACTTCAACAATCAGTAAAATATCTTCTGGTTGAGGATGCCCACTTTCATAGAGATCGTCACGCAACCTGAGCAAAGCAATATCCGGCTGAGGTAACGAAAAAGGTCCTAACTCTACTGGATTTTGAGCATCAATTAAAACGCGATCGCTCAAGGTATCTGAAAAGAGTCTAATTAAGCGTCTAACACAAGCCGCATGACGCGTTCCCATAGCAGCCATTTGGATAATTTCTCCTTCAATGAGTTCAACGCGATCGCGCTCGGTTAAAATACCAACCTCTGCCATACGTTGAAACTCATCAACGGTAAATAATCGCTTGAGTAATGGTGTCATAACGCTTGAACTCCTGACAGCGAGTGCGACTTAAGGCTGGGCTAAAGATTCGCCAGTGAGCCGGAGAAAAACATCCTCTAAATTCGTTGGGCGACGAGAAAGAGAAGGGGCATTTAAATGCGTTAGTTGTTCCCAAATTGCATTATCGGGTAAACCCAACAAATAACCGCTCCCAAAAGAGCGATACCAAGTTTGATATTGACTGGCAAGTTGCTGTAACTGCTGTTCGTCAACGCCTTCAACTTCTATGACTTCCTTCCCTACCGTGCGTTCAATCAATTCGGTAGGCGTCCCCTCATCTACCACTCGCCCATGTTGCATCAACAATAGGCGATCGCACAAGCGTTGCGCCTCATCCATGTAATGAGTGGTTAGCAACACGCCTGCACCCCCCTGTTTGAGTTGCGTCACCAGTTTCCAAAAGTCCTGACGCGCATCGGGATCGAGTCCTGTTGTCGGCTCATCCAAAAAGATAATCGAGGGTCGATTAATGAGCGCCCTAGCCAGCACTAAACGCCGCTTCATGCCCCCTGAAAGCTCATCTACCTGATTTTTGGCATAATCTTGTAAATTCACCTGAGCAAGCAGCTCGCTGGCTCTAGCACGGGCCGCATTTCCAGTAATCCGGTAGTGATGGGCATGTCACGAGTCCCTGGCCGCCCCGGGCTCGCGCGCTCAGGAACA
>JAAHGE010000107.1 GCA_010672635.1 Desertifilum sp. SIO1I2
CCTCGACGAGGCGACTTCGGCGCTCGACGCGGAGTCCGAGCATCAGGTCCAGATCGCCTTCGACCGCCTGATGGTGGGGCGGACGACGATCGTCATCGCCCATCGGCTGTCGACCGTGCTCGGTGCCGACCGCATCTGCGTGGTCGTCGGCGGGCAGATCGTCGAGAGCGGCAACTCCGAGTTGGTACCACGCACCCGGATATTTTAAGGTTCTGTCAACTTTCTCTAAACCTAGAACTTTACCATAAAAAATCTCAGAACGAATGATATCCGAGACTAAAATAGCAGTATGTAAAGCTTGCGATACTTGCATTTTTTCCACTCCTTGCACGATCCTATTCTTGAATTCTATACGGCAACAATCGCCAACGCGTTCTAATTACAGGTGGAATGGGAACCGCAGAGGCAGATCGTTGGGTAAAACCAGAGTCTTTGACGTAGGTTGGGTTGAGGTACGCAACCGAACCTACGCGATTCATAGGACTTTCAGCAGTGAGTGTCAGTCAATCAGGGGTGTTGGTTTGTTGGTGAGTGGCGATCGCTCTAGCAAACCCCAAAGCAATGACAATATTGGATAGGGTTAAAAACACTTCCGCCGAACCGTGCAACCAGTCTACATTCGCTAGCGCCTCGCCGTAGACTTGTTTGGCATAAATTCCAGCCGGAATTGTCACCCCCACAAACACTAGCGTCAGATAAAAGCCAATTAGCCCCAAACGCGGGAACTTCCCCGATCGAGTAATAAACCACAAAAACCCTAGATAGGGAAATAGAGAAATTGCAAATAGCGAATCTTTCGATAGCATTAGACTTCCTTGGGAGTCTCTGAATCTGCTATTTTATCTCGCGATCGCCAAATCCACCAGCCAGCCGCCATCAGCGTACAATTCCCCACCACCGTCATCGCCGCTTGCAGGGTGACTAACCATTCTAAGGATTGCGGATTATCAAAAAAGTGCCAAGTGCAAGCACACATCGCACTCACTAAAGCAGGTAACATAGCAAAAGACAGACCCCACCAAACGCGATCGCGGGTTTGTTCGCCATACTGCCAAATCAACCAAATCGCCGCGATCCATTCAATCACGCTAGAAACATGAATCATCCAAGTGGGAATTGATAAAGCATTCATAGCAAAGGAGTTCCGAGTAGAGAAGAGGTGGGGGGATGGGAGGATGGGGAGGTGGGGGGAAAGACTGCTGTTGCGATCTTATTGATGTGTAGCAGCGTGCTGAGTAAAAAGGAAGTGCTGAGTTCTCAGTTTGTATTTAGAGCAATAGTCACTTTACCTTGAATCTCCCCAACTCTCAACTCCCTTCTTCCCCCCATCCCCTTCTTCCCCCCATCCCCTTCTTCCCCCCATCCCCTTCTTCCCCCCATCCCCTTCTTCCCCAACCCCCAACTCCCAACTCCCAACTCCCTTCTTCCCCCCGTCTCAACAGAGTAACATCGAGGTTCGCAACAATGGGCGCAATTGTAATTTTCTTTGTCTCCATCTTAGTATTTATGATTTTGGCGTTTATTCTCGATGACGGACAGCGCTAAACTGAGACAAAACGGAGAATAGAGAACCTAATGGCGCAGATTCGGGCAGTGTTGTGCGGTTATTATGGCAAAGGCAATGGGGGAGATGAGGCCTTACTGGCTACCCTATTACAAATGTTGCCGGAATCTGTAACGCCAATTGTGCTTTCCGGGAATTGTAGCGAAACCCGCCAGCGCTATGGCGTGCAAGTTGGCGATCGCATGTCTGCCTTACGCGTCTTTCAAGCCTTACAGCGTTCGGATGTGTTGATCTGGGGGGGTGGTAGTTTAATTCAAGATGCCACCAGTGCCATCAGCCCCTTGTACTATGCGGGATTGATGGGGATGGCGCAACGCTTAGGTTTAAAAACGATTGCGTGGGCGCAAGGCATTGGCCCATTAAACCGAAACTTTACCCGTAAAATAGCGAAAGCGGCCTTTGCAGGATGCGATGCTGTCAGCGTGCGCGATCGCGGTTCTGCCCAACTGCTAGCCGAATGGCAAATTCCCAACGTCATCGCCCCCGATCCCGTTTGGGCGCTAGCAGGAAAACCCCCTAAAGGCGTCGGTGACTTACCCGCCCCCAGAGTTGCCGTCTGCTTGCGCCCCCATCCCCAACTCACGCCAGAACGCCTAAATACTCTGATTCAAGCCCTTAAGCTTTTTCAAGCTGCCACAGACACTTTTCTGCTGTTGCTGCCCTTTCAAGCCGCCTCAGATTTGACAATTGCCCAGCAGATCCACTCCCAAATTTCAGAAAATAGCAAGATTGTGAGTTTAACCGATCCGCGAGAACTCAAAGGCGTGTTTGAGGGTATAGAAATGGCGATCGCCATGCGCTACCATGCCTTAATCATGGCCGCAGGTGCCAAATCTCAATGTTTCGCCCTCAGCTACGACCCCAAAGTCAGCCAACTGATGGCAGAATACGATATCCCTGGTTGGGAACTCTCCCAACTCCCAGAAGCCGCCAGCGATATCGCCCAAACCTGGATCGAACGCTACGCCAACCCCTCAGCCTTCGATACCCCACAAATTCAAGCCATCATCGATCGCGCTAAGATTCATCAAGAGTTACTCCATTCCGTCCTTTCCTAAGTGCTGAGTAGGGGGAAAAGAGTGCTGAGTTAATGACACTCAAGTTTTCCTATCCTTTCTTCCCCAACCCCCAAATCCCAACTCCTAACTCCCTTCTTCCCCCCATCCCCCCACCTCCCCATCTCCCCACCCTCTTTCCCCAACTCCCAACTCCCAACTCCCTCTTCCCCACTCGGAACTCGGAACTCGGAACTCGGAACTAACTTCCCCCACCTCCCCACCCTCTTCTTCCCAACTCCCAATTTTCAATCGCCAAACCAAAACCTAAAATGATAGAGGCCTGGCGCTGTTGCTCAGTTGCCTTTAGGTTTTTTCTTTTTTGGGAATAATGTGATGAGTGAAGCTGAAACCCCGAATAATCAATCAAGTCTCCCAGACAATGCGCCGCTGACTCCTGCCAATCTTCCTGAAGAGTCTGCGCCGATGATTACCCCGAACGAGTTGAACAATCTGATTCGACAAATTCAGCAGCAGCGGCAGCATAACACCGAATTGCTCAATCGGGTGGTTCAGCTAGAAACGCAACTGGGTAACGCCCAAAAATCGTTACAAGAACACGAATTGCGATCGCCTGCAACTGAAACCCTCTTGGCCCAACGTACCGCAGAACTGAATACCGTGCAAGAACATAACGCCCGCTTGCTGCGCGAACTCGAACTTTCTCATTCCTCCGCCCAACGCCAGCAAATCCTCGTTGAAACCCTGACAGAACAGCTAGAAACGAACCAACAACAAGTCGCCCAACTCGAACGCGACTGTGCCCGACTGCAACAGCGCTATAGCGAACAAGCCACCCAACTCGCCCAAGCCGAAAAAAATGTGCGAGATTTGCAGATGCGCCTGTATCGCCAGCAACGCTACACCCTGCAATTCAAAAATGCCCTAGAAAAATGCATGAGTATGCAGGAGGGCAGCCTTGAGGATACCCCCCGTTCTATTTCTCCGAAAGCCGAATCAAAGGTTCATCCCTTCACGCCCAAAATTACCGCAATTCAACCTTGGTCTGGGGCTTCTCATCTCGAACAACCCCGACTAGAGATTGTCTCCCAAGAAGATATACCCGATTCTTCGGGTTCAGTCACCGATTCCTTTGCAGCAGGCCTCTCAGGAATACCGAACGATTCAGAAGCCGTTCCCCAAGCGAGTGCAGCCAATCTCTTAGAGTGGTCTCCAGATGAGGAAGTTTCGGAAGCCGAACCCCCTGTCCAGGAAAGCTGGTCTTCTCCAACCCCTTTTATTGAGATTACCTCCACTGCGGTGGCAGAGGAAGACGACAGCCCAGCGACGGCGGAGACTGTAGAAAACAAGCGCCCAGAACCCCTTTTACAAGGTTCTAACTGGCCTTCTCCGGTGGTGTATCCCTTACGCCCTCAAAAGAAAATTAAATCTTTAGCGGCTATCGATTTACCCACCTTTCCCCGCCGTCAGCCCGGTTAGGTTGTCACCGAGGGACGATAGCCTATGTTGGCCATCTTATCGGGACGGCCCATACCGGCAGTTAGGGCATAACTCAGGCTTAACATCCACAGCCACACACCCGGAAACCGCTTTTCTAGCCAAGGACGACTCCATTGGGTTAAGCCGGGAAACCAGTTTCCCAGGAGTCCGCTGGCGAGGCTGGCGAGGGTAAAGTTGAGATAACTACCCAGCCAGCGCAGCATATCTTTAATCCCGGCAAGTTCTAAAATCCATACCAATAGGGCCGGGTTGCGCCTAGCGGCTTTGAGGGCGAGGCGATTGAAGGTGAACCAGTCGGCGCGGTCTTTAATAAAGTTATCGGCTACGTCTAAGGGTTCGTCTGCGAGTAAGCCGAAGAAGGTGTTTAACATGGCGTTAATGCGCTGCGGGGCGGGATGGTAGCCTGTGGGAACCATCATCCCTTTAGAAAACAGCCAGGTAACGGCGATGTTGCTTTGGTAGGCGCGAATGGCGTTGAGATGGTGGGCTTTTAAGAGGTCGTGTTGCAGGGCGGTATGGAGGAGGGTAGTGAGGCGGCTGAGGTTGCGAACCAAGGAACCAAAGCCGGTAAAGACGAGGGGCGATTGGAGGGAAGCGGCATCTCCGATGGCAATGAGGCGATCGCAAGCAATGGCGCGATCGCGGCTGCTCGTACTAAAATGACCGGGAATATAGCCAAAGGTGGGTTTCTTCCACACCAACTCATCCAGGTCGCAGCGGCGATACTCCGGCAAAATCGTAAAGAAATCTTCATACATTTCTAATAAAGAGCCGGGATTTTCTGGGTGAACCTGATGGTAATGGAACAGATAAATCGTCAATTCCTCATTCTCGCCGGGAAATAATTCCCAAATCAGTTGGCGACCCCGCGAAATATCGCCATGACTGTTTAACACATCGCCATACTGGGAATCCCAAACTTCTGGGGCAAAACCGCGTTCAATTACAGCCCCAACCGTGGGACAAACGCTATCAAACGCCCGCCCGCCATTGAGTTGCCATGCAATGGGCGAAGCAGTCCCCATCGCATCGACTAATAAGCGACCGTAGGCTTGTCGTGCTTCCCCGGTAGGTAGGTGTTGCAGCGCCACCTCTACCGCATCAGCCCCGACTTGGGCGTTAAGAAACTCGGTTTGATCCCAAATGTCTCCCCCAGCGGCACGTAACTTTTGTCCGCAGATTTGTAACAATTTCTCAGAATCGAGGGCAATGTTGAGAACGGTGGGGGTGTGTAGGATGTTGGCTTTCAGATGGGGAGGGTTGTTCGCGTCAAAAAATTTATTAAATCCGTCCTTGTACTCTCTGGCGATGACGCTTTCCACTTCAGCCGGTGTCAGTAACTCTAAGTTGATTAAACTCTGGAGTTCTGGGCGCGAGATATTCCACTCGCGATTCATGCGACCAAAGGGCAATCGCTCTATCAATAGCACCTTATAGCCCAATCGTGCCATCACGGCTGCGTGAATCACCCCCAACGCGCCGCCGATATAAATAAGGTCATAGCGACTCGTGGGGTTAAAATGCTGGTCTGGCTGGGTTTGAATGACAATTTTGGGCGCTTGGGGATGGCGTACCCCTTCTCGCCAGCGTTTTTCCCACCAGTACACCCGCGTTAGGTCGTATTCCCCATTGGGCATTTTTTGAAAATACTTTACAGTAAGGGGATAGTGGGGTTTCAACGCTGCAAAAATGGATTGCTGCGATAAGTCAATCACCGGGGGTTCGGGATATTGGTAAGGGAACTGGTTCCTAACCTGAACCGTTAAATCGGCTAGCAGTTGTTGTTCGCGGGCAACAGGAGAGTCCGACCAACGAAAAACCTTAAGGTAACTGGTTCGCTGAACTGACCACACAAAGGCGGAGAGTTCTCCATCACCTGGGGATTCAACGTGCAAGCGGATGCCATCTGGCGTGAGGGTTTTGTTCCCAACGGCGGGTTGATACTGGGTTTGTAGCCAGGTCAAGAGCGCGGATAAGTCGGGCGTGGGAACTTCTAAGTAGAGAATCTCCTTCATGTCGGTCAGAGTCATTGCAAAAGCATTCTGTAGATAGTCTTGACAAATAGCGAAAGTTCGCTATAATTCCGGGTACTGCATGAGAAATTTTTAAAAAAGTTTACAACTCTCTCATAATTTTTATCCTGTAAAAAACTATATTAACTAGCCATGAATTATCCTATTCCGAAGAGTCCTCAAGAAATTGCCGCACTTCAAGACCAAACCGTCGATGAAGAGTTAGTCGCGGCTGCGATCGCAGGTGTCATCCAGGTTTCGCGCTCTCAAGGTCGTTCCTTAGAAGAATTGAAAGCAGAAGTCTTAGAAGATGATGGTTTATTAGATATAGACCAGCGCTGTTGGTTAAGCAGCATTCTGGCGCAGGCTTGGGATAGTTTATAAACTTGGAGTTCCTACTGCGCCCGCCTGCGGTGAGAACCCTTAAATCCACGATTTGTTCGGGTGGAATCAGGTTTTAGAGAACTTCAACTTCGCGAGTAATATTAATCAAAGTGCGATCGCCCCTCGTTAAGCGATACTCGCCGCGCCACTTACCGGGAATCACCGGATTATTAGGATTATTGCGCTTACCGCCAAAACTCAGCCATAGGCGACGAGGTTCTGTCAGCGATCGCTGATTTTTGACCGCTTCATTGCCTTGGGGGTCAATCACCCGCATCGTCTCCACATCCCCTGCTAAAATTCCATAGGCTTGCACCCAAAAAACCAGCGCCTCGCTACTCTTAGACAGGCGCGTTTCCGAGAACTGGCCTTGCCAAATCGCCTCCATATCCGGCGCAGAAGCTGCAAACCCCGCCCGAATTAAGCCACCGGGAATATATTCTAAGGGTTGATTCCAAATCGGATTGCGCTGCACTTGACAACCCGGCCCAGTCCCCAAGCCAACAAACGGATCGACCGTTTCCCCGTTATGACGCACGGTTAAATGGACGTGAGGAAAAGAAGTTTCGCCCGAAAGTCCCACTAATCCTAATACAGTCCCCGTGTCTACTCGGTCTCCCGGCTTCACCGCCACGCTCCCCCGGCGGAGGTGACAATACTGCGTTTCCCAGCCATTTCCGTGGTCAATGACCATCCCGTTGCCACAATTAATCCCTTCAATTCTAGAAAGGTCTTCAGGCGTGCGAATGCGTTCGTCTGCCACATTATCGCGCATTCGCAAAACCGTTCCAGGGGCCGAAGCCAATACGGGTACCCCTTTCGCCATTAACCGTTCGTCAGAAATCCCAAAGTCCGTACCGTTATGGCCGTCTCCCGTCAGGCGTCCGCAAGCAAAATCAACCTCTCCAGGTCCCGGATCGCGATCGTAGTACCGCAAAATATAGCAATCTTGACCCACCGTACAATCAATCGGTTGGGCAAAGCGCATTGAGGTTGAAGCCTGTGCTACTACTGGAGTCTTTACGCTTCCAGAGCCGGGAGAATTGCTAGCTTGGGGAGGAGAACTAACGCAGTTCGTCAGGCTGGCTAAACCCAAGGTTAGCAGGAACAGAAATAGATATTTTTTAAGCGACCACATCATAGGGAGTTGGGGAAGAAGAGGATGGGGGAATGGGGGGATGGGGAGAAGAAGAGGGAGTTGGGAGTTGGGGGGAAGAGGATGGGGGGAAACTTCAGACTCAGCACTCTGTTGAGACTCAATACTCTCTTCCCACTCAGCACACCGCTACGCGGAAGCTAGCAACAGCACTTTACACTCAGCACTTGGAGAAGCACTCTGCTTTATTTTATAGGGTAGAAATTTTGATTTATGGCATCGCGATCGCAGTGGCGAATATCCCTGGGAAACGAGCATCGGCTACTGTTGCATTAAAGATTCTGCCTTTTCCTTGGCTTGTGAGGCTCCCAGTTGCGTCTCTGGGTTGCGAGTATACCAGTAGGCCCAGGCAATTAACACGATTTGAAAGGGAAGTCTAATGACATACAGCAGTTGACTGTGGGGGATGCCTTCAACGGGGATATTATGCAGCGTCATGTAGATATTGGCAGGAAATACGGCGATAAACAAGGCAATTAAACCCCAAGCGGCCGCGACGCTGACAAAAGGAAGAGCTAAACCAATTCCCCCTAAAATCTCAAAAAAGCCGCTGAGGTAAACGGAAGCCAACGGGGGATAGGGTGGGGGGACAATTCTGGCATATTGTTCGGGTCTGAGGAAGTGAGTTATGCCGACAATGATGATGGCGACAGCCAGGACTCCGCGTAGAATTTCTTTACGGCGATGGGAACTCATAGCGATTGAGGGTAACGTTAAGTACGATTTTTAGGATAAAGGGCGATCGCGCTCCGTTGCATCTATCTACTGCGTGACACTTGACTCGTTATTTAGCCAACAGGAAGCGTAATCGCAAAGGTTGTGCCTCTATTTGAATCCGAGAAAAATTCAAGCGTGCCCTGATGTTTTTCAACAATAATTTGACGAGCAATCGTAAGACCTAATCCAGTCCCTTTACCCACTGGCTTTGTGGTAAACAAATGGTCGAAAATGCGATCTTTAATACTTTGATTAATTCCTACTCCATTATCGCTTATCCTAATTAGCACTTCTCGTTCATTTTTTAAGCTTGTCTGGACTAAAATTTGATTTGGCTCTTTTTCAAGCTCTTGATAGCTGCGTCCATCGCTGCTTTCTTCCAAGGCATCAATGGCATTAGCCAAGATGTTCATGAAAACTTGATTGAGTTGACCCAAATAACACTCAACATTAGGGATTTCGCCGTAATCTTTAATCACTTGAATTTCAGGACGGTCTTTTTGGGCTTTTAAGCGATGCTGTAAAATCATTAGGGTACTTTCTAGCCCTTCATGAATATTGGCAAAAACTTTGGTATCTACATCAGCGCGTGAAAAGGTTCTGAGGGAATTACTGATACTACAAATTCGTTCTACTCCAACTTGCATTGAGAGGAGCATTTTAGGTAAATCGTCTAAAAGGTAATCAATCTCAATTTCTTGGGCTTTTTCTTCAACTTCAGTTCCTTGAGCGGGGCAGATATGTTGATAAAGCCGAATGTAATCAATTAAGTCTTGAACAGCTAAAAAAGCTTGTTCTAGATTACCATTCAGGAATCCTACAGGATTATTGATTTCGTGAGCAATACCTGCGACTAATTGACCGATAGTTGATAACTTTTCACTTTGAATTAATTGTAATTGAGTTGCCTTTAATTCTTGAATCGTTCGAGTGAGTTCTGCCGTACGTAGTTCGACAGTGCGTTCAAGTTCTTGTTTTTGTTGTTCGAGTTCTAAACTGAGACGCCGTAGTTTGAGTTGAGTTTGAATGCGAGCCAAAACTTCTTCTTTCTGAAAAGGCTTGGTAATATAGTCTACGGCTCCTAAATGCAATCCTTTAACTTTATCAACCGTATCGGCTAAGGCGGTCATAAAAATGATAGGGATTTTGCAGGTTGCGGGATCTTCTTGGAGTTGGCGACAGGTTTCAAAGCCATCAATTCCAGGCATCATCACATCCAATAAGATTAAATCTGGAGGGTAATTGTGTGCTTGAGCAAGACCGCTTGAACCATCCATTTCCACGAGAACATCGTAGCCTGAAATACTTAAAGCATTGTACAAGACTTCTAAATTAGTGGGATTATCATCAATGACTAAAATTGTTTCCTGACTTAAACGGACTGACATGCCTAATGCTCCTAAATCTCCATCAAGTAAGAAGGTTATGTAATCCAAGATTATTGACTAATTTCTTGGAGGAATTGGCGAATTTTCTGGATATTAAATTGTTTGACTAGCAAGTCTAGTTTGTTGACAAAAGGCTGATAAGATGCATTGAGATGACTGAGGCGTTCAAGCTCCTGTTGGATGCCTTTCATCTGTCCGCGCTTGGCAAATTCCAGGAGACTGGTTAGCTCTGAAAGAGGAGGAATTTCAACTTCAGTAGACTGAGTGGGTTGTGCTAGCTTTTCAATTTTTTCCTCGCTATAGAGCCAACTGAGCTGAAGATGTTTTTCTAGTATCTGATATAATTCCTCGATTTGAACGGGTTTGGCTAAAAAGTCGCTGGCTCCAGCGGCGATACTCTTTTGGCGATCGGCATCAAAAACGCTGGCTGAGGAAACAATCACTGGAATCTCTTTAAAGGCATCTGATTGGCGTAAAAATGCCAGAAAATCCCATCCGTTTAAGGTGGGCATTAGTAAGTCAGTAATAATCAGGTGGGGTCGATCTTGATGGGCCATTTCTAGCCCTTCTTGTCCATTGATAGCTTCTAGAACGGTAAAGCCAAGGGGTTGAAGTAAGTTTGAGAGAACTGAGCGATTTTCCCAGCGATCGTCAGCGATCAGAATGGTTTTGCGATCGCCTTTATAACCTGTAATTCGTCCGGCTTGAGTCAGGGTACTAGCTTCTCTCCAGTTGGAAGCGATCGCGCATTCAATCTCAAACTCAAAGATACTGCCTACATTAATTTGGCTGCGAACTTGCAGCGATCCTCCCATCATTTCAACAATCTTTTTGGTAATCGCAAGGCCTAACCCCGTTCCTTCCCGCTGGCGCTTGATGTCACCCACTTGCTCAAAGGGGAGAAAAATTCGCTCTAGCTGTTCGGGTGTCATGCCAATTCCGGTATCTTCTACGGCAAAATGTAGGTTAACCGATGGGGGGGAAGCTTGAATTTCCCGAACGTTTACCTGCAAGACAACGCTACCGGAATCCGTAAATTTAATCGCATTCCCCAAAAGGTTTAACAGCACTTGGCGCAAGCGTTTTTCATCGGTGGCGATCGCAGTTGGCAAATTATCCGGCACTTTGTAAATAAACAGAATCCCTTTTTGATCGGCCCGAATCTGACAAATTTCTTCGACTCCCTGCAAAAAGGCGGGTAAATGTACGTTACTCAAGTGCAATTCCATCTTTCGCGCTTCAATTTTCGACAGATCGAGGACATCTTCGATCAATGTCAGTAAGTGAGAGCCGCAATTATAAATAATGTCAATCCCGCGTCGATGTAGTTCGTTGAGGTTAGGCGTAACTGCTAAAACTTGAGCGTATCCCAGAATACCATTGAGCGGGGTTCGCAGTTCGTGACTCATGTTAGCCAAAAATTCGCTTTTGGCTTGGTTGGCAACTTCGGCGGTATTTTTAGCTGCTTGCAGTTCTAGGGTTCTGATCTCTAC
>JAAHGE010000108.1 GCA_010672635.1 Desertifilum sp. SIO1I2
TTTCTCGACAGGCGGCAGCTAAAGGCAATTCACCGGCTTCTGCATGACCTTTAGGGAACCCCCAATGGCCCTCATGGTGTTGAACCAATAGAAAAAGATAACTAGAAACATCCGCCTTGTCTGCGGCAAAAATAGGGACAATGCCAAAGGCGCGATCTTGAAGTAGAGCCGGAAACTTAACCATAGCTTGAATTAGAGATTGAGAGGAGCCAACAGTAAACGACCTTGCTCTGAAAATCCTAGCTTATTGCGATCGCCAAAGCGCCAATATTGCAGGTATCGGTCAAGAAAATTTTGCCCGGCCCTTCACTCTAACCAACAACTGGCAAACCCGCCAGAGCCATCGCCACTTCCTCCGCACTATACTCCGTATCGACCAGTTTTCCAGCCTGATAATCCATATACGCCTGCATATCAAAATGTCCGTGACCGCACAGATTAAATAAAATCGTCTTCGCTTCACCCGACTCCTTGCATTTTAAACCCTCATCCATCGCCGCCTTCACCGCATGGTTCGCTTCAGGAGCCGGAAGAATACCCTCAGTCCGCGCAAACGTCAACCCAGCAGCAAAACAGCCTAACTGATATTCAGAACGGGGTTGTGCCAGTCCCAAACTCACCACATGGCTGACGAGGGGAGCCATCCCGTGATAGCGCAACCCACCCGCATGAATGCCTTCCGGTACAAAGGTACTCCCCAAAGTATGCATTTTCACCAGGGGAGTCAGATGAGCCGTATCGCCAAAATCATAAGCATACTGGCCGCGAGTGAGGGTCGGACAAGCCGCAGGTTCCACCGCAATAATTTCCACATCTCGCTCTCCCCGTAGTTTGGCACCCAGAAACGGAAAAGCAATTCCCGCAAAATTGCTCCCCCCACCCGTACAGCCAACGATGATATCAGGATAATCGCCCGCCATTTTCAGTTGGGCTAAGGCTTCTTGTCCAATTACCGTCTGATGTAGCAAGACATGGTTGAGAACGCTACCCAAAGCATACTTGCTCCCCTCATCCTGGGCGGCGACTTCCACCGCTTCGCTAATCGCAATCCCCAGGCTTCCCGTACTATGGGGAAACTCCGCTAGAATTGAGCGTCCGGCGTGGGTTTCATTGCTAGGACTCGCAACCACTCTCGCCCCATAAGCCTCCATCAACGCTCGACGGTACGGCTTTTGGTTGTAGCTCACTTTTACCATATACACCAGCACTTCTAGCCCAAACAGCGCCCCCGCAAAGGCGAGAGAGGAACCCCACTGTCCGGCTCCCGTTTCGGTGGTCAATCGCTTCACGCCTGCTTGCTTGTTATAGTACGCCTGAGCAACGGCCGTATTGGGTTTGTGGCTTCCAGCAGGGCTGACGCCTTCGTATTTATAGTAAATCTTAGCCGGGGTATCCAGGGCTTTTTCCAGTCGGCGCGCCCGATACAGTGGCGTGGGCCGCCATTGACGGTAAATCAACCGAATCTCGTCAGGAATCTCAATCCAACGCTCCTGGGTGACTTCCTGTTCAATGAGGCTCATGGGAAACAGGGGAGCCAAGTCATCGGGAGTAATGGGTTGTCCAGTACCGGGATGTAGAACGGGGGGTAAAGGTGCAGGCAAATCCGCCTGGATGTTATACCAGGCAGTAGGCATTTGGTCTTCTGACAAGAGGTATTTGATGGTGTCCATTCTAGAGAAGAGAGAAAGTTGCGGCAGTTTCCGTTAAGGTTTCTATTGTCGCCGATCGCGCTTCTAAGCAAAACCTTGAGCCAGGAAGCCAGGTTAGAGTTCTTCTTCCCTTGCCAGCGCAGCAGCATAGGCGATCGCTCAAACCTGAAGAAGTTCTTGAAGTTACCCAGATGGCACGACGCATTGCAGCAATTTTGTTGCTAGAACCTGAATTAGATGCCAACTATGAAGCAGTAAAACAATCAACTTACCAATGGTCAAATCAAGAAAACATATTATGACTAGCGCTAGAGAGCAACTGATTCAAGAACTTAACCAGACTCCTGATTTCGTGGTTCAGGAAGTCTTAGACTTTCTGTTGTTTATCAAACTTCGTCTGAAAGACAGGATCGGGGAAAACCAAACTTCTGAGATGCAGCAATCGCCCAGTCTTCCACCCTTTCTACAGTTTGTTGAAGAAATTAGCGCCCAGATTCCCAAAGAAGAATGGGAAAAGTTGCCCAAAGACCTTTCTAAAAACCTCGATCGTTATTTGTATGGCTCGCTAAAGGACGAGGAATGAAAATCGTTTTTGCTGATGCGGGTTACTGGATTGCGATTCTCAATCCTGCTGATGACCTTCATGCCAAAGCTGTCAGTGTTTCCAATACCCTCAATCCTTTTGGGATAGTGACTAGTCAGATGATCCTCACTGAAGTATTGAATTCATTTTCTAAACGAGAGAGCGTTTTCAAACAAGCTGCGGTTAAATTTGTTAAGCAATCATTGGATAACCCTCAAATCGAGGTTGTACCTCAGACCAGCGATTTGTTTCATCAATCACTGAACCTTTACGAACAAAGAGCCGATAAAGGCTGGAGCCAGACTGACTGTGCTTCATTCTGCATCATGCAACAACGAAATATCCTTGAAGCCCTGACCCATGACAGACACTTTGAACAAGCTGGCTTCCTTGCTCTACTTCGTTAACAAAGCTTCTGACGATCAAAGAAGTTACCTTAAAGCGATCGCCATCCCAACTCAATCGCGCCTAAGATCGGGAAATAGACTAGAGGCTCCTATGACTACGGCAACAATCGCAGCACCCCCAAAGGAAGCACCTCTCCTGTTTGAAGGACTGACTTGGAGAGAGTTCAAAGCAGTTGAGCAATTGTTAGACCGTCCGGGATATCGGCTTTCCTTCCTAGATGGTGTTTTGGAGATTCGACGAATGCCAGGAGAACCCCACGAAACAGTTAAGAAGAGAATTGCTGCATTGGTGGAGCTTTACCTGCTGATGGCGGGGTTTGACTTTACCCCAACAGGTTCTATGACTCTAGAAAGTGAAGCTGGAGCTGTCAAGCGAGAGGCGGATGAATCCTATAAACTTGCTCCAGGTCGAGTGCGTCCCGATTTGGTCATTGAAGTCATATTCACCAGTGGTGGTATTAACAAACTTGAGACTTACAAACGGCTGAAGATTCCTGAAGTCTGGTTTTGGGAAGACGGCGTGCTAGAGGTTTATCATCTGCGGGGAGAGGGTGAGACTCTGGAGTACGAAAGGATTTCCAGTAGCGAGGAACTTAAAGGGATCGATCTGGATTTGGTGCTACGCTGCATTAATCTGGTGAATCATGTTGAGGCGATTAAGACGTTTCAGCAGGCGCTTCAGAAATAGCTGGCGAGAAGGACGATCGCACTTAAAGTCATACACTAGGTAGAGTTTCTCCCGTTGGATTGAATCAACCTCAGTCCCCTCCTAGAATATGTCTCGTCCTACTATTTATATTGCCATTACCAATCATGGATTCGGTCATGCGGTGCGCGCCGCTTCCATCGCCGCAGCCATTCAACAGCGCTATCCCGATATTTTGCTGATTTTAGCCACAACAGCGCCTCGGTGGTTGCTGGAATCCTATATTCCGGGTGATTTTATTCATCGTCCCCGCGCCTATGACTTGGGTGTGATTCAATCCGATAGCTTAACAATGGATTTAGACGCCACCCTGGAGAAGTTGCGCCATATCCAAACCCAGAAAAATAGTATTATCGCTGGGGAAGCGAACTTTATTCGGCAAAATCGGGTGAATCTTGTTCTGGCTGATATTCCACCCTTGGCGGCTGATATCGCTGAGGTGGCGGGGGTTCCCTGCTGGATGTCGAGCAACTTTGGTTGGGATTTTATCTATCGCGACTGGGGAGGCGAGTTTATTGAAATTGCCGATTGGATGAGTGCATCTTACCAAAAGTGCGATCGCCTTTTCCGCCTGCCGCTACACGAACCCATGTCTGCGTTTCCTCACATTACCGATGTTGGGTTAACGGGAGGAATTCCCCAATATGACGCTGAGGAGTTGCGCCAGCGCTTGCAAATTCACGCCCCTCGCGAACAAACGATTCTCCTCACCTTTGGCGGGTTAAGCTTGCAGCGCATTCCCTACGACGGTTTGAAGGCGTTTCCCGATTGGCAATTTATCACCTTTGACCGCGAAGCGCCAGAACTGCCAAACCTGTTGAAAATTTCCGGTCGAAACTACCGTCCCGTTGATTTTATGCCGATTTGCGGGCGCGTTATCTCAAAACCGGGATACAGCACCTTTGCAGAAGCGTTACGCTTAGACGTGCCGATAGTTTCCTTAACCCGCGAAGGTTTTGCAGAGTCGCCGCTACTCCTTGCGGGAATTCAAGACTACAGCGAACATCAAATCATTACCCCAGAAGAATTCTTCTCAGGTTCGTGGGAATTTTTGAAGGTTTCACCCACACCTCCCCGCTTAACGACTAAGTTAGAGAAGTACGGCTCAGAAGCGATCGCCCAAGCGATTGTTGATTTTCTTTCTATAAACCCTCAATGACCGTTTATCAAGACCAACTCACCATTCAAACCACTGGGAAAAGCTTGACGCGGATTACCCACAAGGTGCAAGAGGTTGTCAGTACCTCCGGGATTCAAACCGGACTGTGTACCGTCTTCTTGTGCCATACCTCAGCCAGTCTGATTATCCAAGAAAATGCCGACCCCGATGTCTTAAAAGACTTAGAGCGCTTTTTTGCCAAATTGATTCCCGAAGATGGCGTCAGTTATATTCACTCCGCAGAAGGCCCTGACGATATGCCCGCCCATATCCGCTGCGTCTTAACCAAAACTTCCGAACAAATTCCCCTTGCCCGTGGCAAACTGCTTTTAGGAACATGGCAAGGTTTGTATTTGTGGGAACATCGCCGACGCGGACATCATCGCGACTTAATTGTTCACATTAGCGGCGATTAATCTGCCCTATAGGTGTCAACTTTAGCGGCGATCGCGGGAACCCTAACACAGAAGTCTACACAGAGAACGGGAACTTTTCTGCATTCCTTTCTCTCTAGAGGCAACGATTCCGGGTCAAAGTTCACCTGCAACCCTTCCCTATGGCGAAAGCTTCAGCTTGGCTATTTTCCCATTCAACAGACACAATTGAAAGAAACCCGATTCAGCTTTGACCCTCAAACCAGCCAAGAGTTGACCCCCACCGGGCCTCAAGGTCTGAGTGCAGTGATTCTCTAGACTTGATTGCCGTTTGCTTAATGGACAAAGGATGAAGTTGATTCAAAAACTGCTAAAAATGAGTAACTCCCAGTTGACTCGCCGCCGGTCGAAACCCGGCTTATCTTTACTGCTGGCGGGTTTATTGTGGGGAGCGATCGTTTTACCGGCCCAAGCGGCGCAGCGCGTAACCATTCGCTTGGGTCCCTTTCAGCATTCTGTGAACATTACAGACTTAGAAACCTTTGCGCGAACCGGACAAGTCAGCGCCTCACTGAAGCCTTTTGAATCGCTGTTAACCCCTTCCGTTCGGCAAATGCTGACTCAGCGCCTGATGCTCGATCCGACTTTGGGCGATAAGGTGATCGATAACATTTTGCGATCGCCTGCGGGTTCGCAAATCTTCCGCAGTTTAGGAATGCTCGTTCCGGGAACCAACATCGAGCAATTGCAGGCCGCTTTAGCGATCGCTCTGCGCCAAGCCAACGAACTGAGCGCCATCGAGGTCTTAAAAGCCTTCCCCGAAGAAAACATCACCATTAACGCCTCAGCAGCCGTCTCTGTGGCGTTAAAATTTAATGCCTCCTATCTGCAAAGCCAAGCCCTCGGCCCGCTGCTCGAACGAGACTTAACCGTTCCGGGAAGCTTTCAACCCGCCTTCGATCCCGCCGCCCCCGGTCGCCAATCCGTGCGCCAAAAAACCTTAAACTTGCATGATTGGAAGCGCGATCGCACTATCCCCGTAGACCTTTACTGGGCCGATATCCCCACCCATCCCTACGGCACCAATCCCTCTCCGCCGGGTCCGTTAGTTGTAATTTCACACGGGTTTGGGGCCGATCGCTCCTACCTAGCCTATCTAGCTCATCACCTCGCCTCCCACGGCTTAACCGTAGCCGCCATCGAACATCCTGGCAGCAATATTAGCTGGTTGCTCGATAATTCCAACGGGCGCAACCTCCAAAACGTGGTTCCAGAAACCGAATTTACAGACCGACCCCAAGATGTCAGCTTTTTACTCGACGAATTAGAAAAAATTAACCGTCGTCCGGGGATTCTGCGCGGACAACTGCAAACCGACCGCGTTACCGTCATCGGTCACTCCCTAGGCGGCTACACGGCCCTCGCTTTAGGAGGCGCGCAACTTGACTTATCTGATTTACGCCAATATTGTCGCGAACAAGTCCCCATCACCCGTTCGGCTGCTGACTGGCTGCAATGCGCTGCTACGGATCTCCCCAACCAGCGTCAATCCCTGCGCGATGAGCGAGTGGTGCAAATTATGGCGATGAATCCTTTGGTGGGTCGTTTATTTGGCAAGCGCGGGATTAATCAGGTGAAGGTGCCTACGTTAATTCTATCGAGTACCAACGATGCGATTACGCCGGCCCTCGATCATCAGTTGCGTCCGTTTGCTCAACTCAACAGTCCTAGATATCTAATTACCGCAATTGGGGGAACGCATTTAAGTATTGGCAATCTTTCGGGTTATCCCAGAAATAATTTAGCTTACGAACTCCAAGGACAACCTGTTGCCCCTTTACGGCAACTGTTGCAAGGGGTAAGTTTAGCGTTTATTAAACAGCTTACGCCTGCTTCGGAAACCTATAAGCCCTTTTTGTCGCCACAATACGCTCAATATCTGTCTACGCCAGAACTCCCCTTACGTTTCAGCCGTTCTCTACCCGGTAGTTTATCGGAATGGGTAGAAATGGCCGCTCTCCTTCACTGGCTGCGTTTAGGCTAAAATCAAGGCTTCACTCGCCTAACCGACCGTGTATCCATCAGTCTTCTAATATTGTTCTACAAGGTTTCGATTTCCCCTAGCCCCCCACCGGAGTTAAAGTCCCCCTTAACTATTTGAGGGGGTTCGGGGGAGCTATACACGTCCCACGCTGATTTTATCCGGTCAATCCCGGTAAAATCACCAACAGCCACGATCGCTACGGACGCATTTACAATCGCGCGATCGCTCTTACCATTTTATAAAAACTAATAACGCAGACTCGCTTAGTTTTGCATCTGCTGCAACTGTTCGGTTTCAGCGACTATTTCATCTTCGGGTTGAATTTTGCGAACGACTCCCGTACTTCCATCCATCTCCACCCAGTCACCATCTTGCAACCACTGAGTAACGCCTGCAAGGGAGACAATCGCCGGAATCCCTAACTCTCTGGCGACAATGGCAGAATGGGAGAGCAGGCTTCCCCGTTCTACAAGCAAACCTGATGCTGCTGGAAATAGCATAATCCAACCCGGATCGGTGCGTTCTGCCACTAGGATAGATCCTTTTTCCACTACAACGCCCAAGGGGTCATTAATCGCGCGAACTTTGGCTTTAATGATACCCGGACAGCAACCGATGCCTTTGCGGATATCGCTATCTTGGGAAAGCATTTCTGGTCGTGCCGATTGTAAGCGATTTCCTTGATAAACGATACCGCGCGTCTCAAAGCGATCGCCGGGAACTTCAGCCGTTGCATAACTGGCAAACTCGGCTTTGCGTAGCTCAACCAAACCTTTAAGATCGGTACAGGTGGCCGTGCCTTCCACGAACCCTAACGCTTCATCCACTTCTAGATAAAAGATATCGCGCGGATCGGCTAATCGGTCTAACGCATACAAGCGTTTCCCCAGTTCGACAAAGATACGCCGAACCCTGCCAAATACGCGAGTCCTTTCAAACCGCAGATTTTCTCTATCTCTTACCCGGTTTCTGGCATTTTTGAGAACCCAGTTAAAGATTAAACGTTGCCAAGAGGCGGTTAAGTGTTGCTCAACCCGTTGTTCGGCTTGCAAGCGCAGAGTATTATCGATTTTAGGGCTGGGTGAAGGTGCAGATTGCGCCAGTTGCCCAATCGAACGCAGAAGCGGTAACGGGTTATCGTGTAAGGTGGGGCTTTCAAGTTTGAGTTCGCCCAAACAGCGATCGCCAAATTTATCTAAATACGCCGTATACTGGGCGCTAAAATCGGGGATTGCTTCCATTACTTCAAAAATGACATCCGCCGAGCTTTCGCGCAAGACTTGGACAAATTCGGGGTCTTTGGCAGCCAATTCAGCTAGGAGTTGCACACGTTTAGCAGGTTCGGCGCTAATCATTCCCCCTTCGCCGCTAATCAGGTCATTTTGTAGGGTTCCTGCGCTATCGTTGCACCACTTTTGGGTGAGTTTTTGCAACACGCCATAGAAAATCATGGCAAAGAAATCATTCACTAAGGGTGCATCCCAGCGAGTCAGTAGCTGTTTTTCCAAGTCGCGATAGTGGTTTGTCAGTTCGTCGGGACGTAATTCGCTTAAAGGTGCAGGAAGTCGAGATTCGAGTAAAGCGAGGTTGAGGCGTTGATAGAATTTTTGAATTTGACGGGGAAGGGTTAAATAGTTGCGACCTAAACCCACTAAGGTTCCCACTAAATCTAAACTATCTCGGAGGCGATTTTGCCAATTGGCCTGACTTAGTTGGCTGACAATTTCTTCGGGTAAACCTTCAGAAACGCCCATCATCTGTTCCATGAAGCGGCGGTTCACCTGGAAACCCGGTAATAAGGCTAACACTTTATACCAGCTAATCAGGTTATAGTAAACTCGCCCGCGTATTAGGCCTAGCATCCGGCTGAACGTATCGGCATGTTGAGCGATTTTGCGATCGCGAACGCCCATAATCTGACAAAATTGCCGATAGACCTCCTCGTAAGCCCGACGAGCAAAAGAGAAAGTCAGCGGGGTGGTAATCCCGTTATAGCTTTCGGCAATATTACTATTATCCCAAAGCTGCAACAGACCATCGGGTTCTGGAAAGTCTGCCAACCCAGTAATCGGACGCGATTGTAACAAGTAGACTTGACCGTTCGCAATTGCCCATTCAATATCCTGGGGACGGTTAAATTTCTGGCTGACTCGCCGCGCTAATTGAGCGATCGCGATCGCCTGTTCTGGGGTTAGAATGGGTTGTTCAGAATCTTCTAAATCCTGCTGAACAATCTTCCCCTGGCGATTGACGCGATAGGTATCCCCGTTCACCTCACCTGAGACTAAGCGATCGCCCAAACCTAAAACAGCACTAATCACTACAATACCGCGCTGACCCGTCACCGGATCGGCCGCAAACGCCACCCCCGCCACCTCCGCCTTCACCATCTTCTGCACTAACACCGCCGGGGGACGAGGATTGCCTAACTGATGCTCGCGGCGATAGGCTAAAATGCGATCGCTAAACCCAGACCGCCACACCTGAGCAACTTTAGCTGTCACATCTTCCGGTTTAACATTCAAATAGCTATCCAACTGTCCCGCAAACGAATGCGTTACCCCATCCTCATCTATGGCGGAAGAACGAACCGCAACTGTTTCCCCATTCGGACATAATTTCGCCAACGCTTGCTCTAATTCCTGCTGTACCGCTAGACTGGGTTGCAACTGACCAATCACCGCAGAAAAATCCACATCTTCTAAACTTTGAGCCTGAAGCAGATTTAAACTGGCATAAAAAGCATCTGGCGAAACCGCAAACCAAGCCGGAATCAAAATTCCCTTATCTCGCAATTGCGCTAAATTTCTCGCCTTTGCGCCAATTTTGTCCATTGAATTGAGATTTTCAGGATAGATAATCATGGGAAGAGGATGGGGGGATGGGGAGATGGGGAGATGGGGAGATGGGGGGATGGGGGGAAGAAGAGGAATTTAGGGTTAACCCTAATTACTTCCAGACTTCTCAGCAGTCGTAATTCCTTGAACTCAGCACTCAGCACTTTACACTCAGCACTCAGAAACCCACTCAGCACTAACTAAAGAGGGGAAACAAACCTAAACACAGATAAACCAACAGCGTCCATAGACCAGACATCCATTCAAACTGCTTTCCACGTTTTCGGCGGGGAGATTTGAGGAACGACATTGCAACCGTAATGCTTCCTGCGGCTAGGGCAAAGAGAACGCCAAGAGTAGGCCAAAGAAAGTGGAGATGATAAGATGCGATCGCGCTTAAGATTGCCATTGCCGTGCAAAGTCCCAACCACACCCGCACCGCATTGCGCGTTCCCCAAAGATAGGTGTAGGTTTCTACGCCAATTTCCTCATCTTTTGGCGAACGAATCTTGCGTCCTACCTCCAGAATTAAACCCCCAACAAAACTCGCACCCAAAAACCAGGGAAGTCCCGCCGGAAGATGCATTTCTGCAACCAGCCAGTCGCACGCCGTCGCATAAAAGTAAATTAACGGCATCACTATCATGTGACTGAGCATATATACAATCGGGTGAGCCTTAATCCAATCGCGGACAAAAAACTCCCGACTCATCAAGCCAATATAGAGCCAAACTACTGCTAGCGGTAATACCAAAACGGGTAAACCCGTTTTACCATATCCGCCTAACCCTACTGCCATGCCTAACTGAAGCACGCCACTAGCAACCCCAACCGTCGCCAACTCTGGTAAACTGACCAAACCGCGAGGAACCGGACGATAGGGACGAAACCGCATATCCTCCTCAAAATCCTTAAACTCATCTGCAATTCGCAGTTGCAAAAAGAAAATCAAACAGCTTGCAAACGCCACCAGCCAACTCGCCACACTGGGAAGCGTTCCGCGCATCAAAGCCGAATAACTGACAGCCGAACTGCTAAAAGCCGCAATTAATAAACCATTCGTCAATAAGGGAAATCGTTCCCGCTGGTAAATCCACCACCTCAGAGGAGACTGTTGCACAGGGTTCACTTTAGTCGGACTTGAGATTAATTTCATAAAAGAAGATAGCGAATTATCTATTAAAACTCAGCGAAGAAGGGAATTGGGAATTAGGAGTTGGGGAAGAAGAGGATGGGAGGTTGGGGAGGGAAAGAGAGAGGGAGTCTATTGTAATCTCATGTAGGGGAACATCAGATGCAAAACTCAGCATATTCTTCCCCCCATCCCCCCCCCTCCCCCCCCCCCCCCCCCCCCCCCCCCCCCCCGCCCCCCCCCCCCCCCGCCCCCCCCAGAGCGCCGTGTATGGGAAAAGTGTACAACTCCGTGGGTGCCGGAATAATTAAAAAAAAAA
>JAAHGE010000109.1 GCA_010672635.1 Desertifilum sp. SIO1I2
GGGATTGAAACGACAACCAAACCGGACCACCCGCAAACGGAGACAATTGCAATTACTCCTAATCCCTATTAGGGATTGAAACAAAAACCTTTGGTGCAAGTTTAACCCCCGCCAGAAATTGCAATTACTCCTAATCCCTATTAGGGATTGAAACTGGCGACTTTGTAGAAGAAGACGATGAACCTGAAGAATTGCAATTACTCCTAATCCCTATTAGGGATTGAAACTGGGCCAGGATTAGCGCTTCAATGCGCTCGCCAAATTGCAATTACTCCTAATCCCTATTAGGGATTGAAACTTATCTCGCTTAACTCCGATATCGCGATCAACGTATTGCAATTACTCCTAATCCCTATTAGGGATTGAAACGGGGGCATGGGGAACAGTTCGCCCGTTACCCGGAAATTGCAATTACTCCTAATCCCTATTAGGGATTGAAACAAATCTGGTTCTGGTCACGGCTGCTGTAATGCGGTATTGCAATTACTCCTAATCCCTATTAGGGATTGAAACCTTGGGTCGCGCATGAATTTCTTTAAATCCGCCGCATTGCAATTACTCCTAATCCCTATTAGGGATTGAAACGACAGGGGAAAAGCCGATAAAATTCTGTTCCCCGTATTGCAATTACTCCTAATCCCTATTAGGGATTGAAACCAAAGACGCTTATGAAATCATCCCGTCTGCTGTCATTGCAATTACTCCTAATCCCTATTAGGGATTGAAACATCCCCACCTTGGCAGTAGGCAAACCATTCAAGGCATGATTGCAATTACTCCTAATCCCTATTAGGGATTGAAACTCATTGCCTTGCCTTCTCTATCTTTTCTCTATCAATTGCAATTACTCCTAATCCCTATTAGGGATTGAAACTCTAGCATTATCTTCCTTTAAATAAATAAACACATTGCAATTACTCCTAATCCCTATTAGGGATTGAAACTAATCTGCGGGGCGCGGGATTTTAAGCTTATCCCATTGCAATTACTCCTAATCCCTATTAGGGATTGAAACTCGATGCCAAAAGGCCCCTGGAAATAGTATTGAAAATTGCAATTACTCCTAATCCCTATTAGGGATTGAAACGCGGTCTAGTATGTAGACCTGCTCTAGGAAGTCAATCATTGCAATTACTCCTAATCCCTATTAGGGATTGAAACTGCGACGACAGGTTCATTAATGGAATCGACCACCATTGCAATTACTCCTAATCCCTATTAGGGATTGAAACTTGGATACCCGATTTCTCAGCAGCCTGGGGGTTAAAATTGCAATTACTCCTAATCCCTATTAGGGATTGAAACTATAGATCGAGATCAGGCGGGCGATCGCCTCAGTTATTGCAATTACTCCTAATCCCTATTAGGGATTGAAACATTTCGCCCGTAAAGATATCGCCCCAAACTTGGCTCAAATTGCAATTACTCCTAATCCCTATTAGGGATTGAAACAAGCGGGGGGCTTTATTCAAGGCATCGGAAGCACAATTGCAATTACTCCTAATCCCTATTAGGGATTGAAACATCGAGACGCTGGACTCTGATTAATGGGTTGCCCTCGCGAATTGCAATTACTCCTAATCCCTATTAGGGATTGAAACTAAAGCTGTCAGGGTTCCTAAGTAAGAATTTGTGATTGCAATTACTCCTAATCCCTATTAGGGATTGAAACCCCCATAGAAGTCCAGCACTTCCTGAGTAACCTGATTGCAATTACTCCTAATCCCTATTAGGGATTGAAACATCAGAGGCAGATGATTATAAATCAGCCGATTTTATTGCAATTACTCCTAATCCCTATTAGGGATTGAAACCACTTGAGAATTTAGCTAGTGGCCGCCAGCCAGCGATTGCAATTACTCCTAATCCCTATTAGGGATTGAAACAAAAAAAGCCCTCAACCTTGTGGGCAGCTAACTCTCATTGCAATTACTCCTAATCCCTATTAGGGATTGAAACGGAATTAGCGAGGGGCAGCTTGCCAAAGCGCTAATATTGCAATTACTCCTAATCCCTATTAGGGATTGAAACGGCGCGCTGCTTGCTTGGCGAGGTCTTCTAGACCATTGCAATTACTCCTAATCCCTATTAGGGATTGAAACAACACTGTTGAAGAGGTTGTAGCGTGGGGCAGTTACCATTGCAATTACTCCTAATCCCTATTAGGGATTGAAACATCAAGTCGTTTATCTGGAAATGAGTTATCCAACTTGCATTGCAATTACTCCTAATCCCTATTAGGGATTGAAACAATGAGAATCCTCATGTTCAGCAGATACTGTCGGATTGCAATTACTCCTAATCCCTATTAGGGATTGAAACCAAACAGGTGGCGGTTCCACAACCACTACTACAAACATTGCAATTACTCCTAATCCCTATTAGGGATTGAAACCTAGTAATTGAGTGAACTCTCTCCATTCCTTGTCGTCTAATTGCAATTACTCCTAATCCCTATTAGGGATTGAAACCTCTTGTTGTGGTGGTTGTTGTGGTTCCGGGGGAGATTGCAATTACTCCTAATCCCTATTAGGGATTGAAACTTGGATGGTAAATTCCCTCGCAAACAGGACAAATTATTGCAATTACTCCTAATCCCTATTAGGGATTGAAACTGAAAGGGCGATCGCGCTCTCTAACTTAAACTGAGATCGTCCCGAATCAACCTCAAGTGTGATGGTTTAATATGTGGCTGTGTTTCTCCTGAAAAGCAGCAGCAGTGAAAAATACTGAAAAGCAACAATACCTGTTGTGCCATTGGGAGCCATTGAAAATGCAGAAACCCGAACCATCCACCAGCTTGCACTACCTCATCCCCTTAAGCCTCGGTTTATTCCTGCTCGTCGGTTGCGGTAGCGCCCAAACCGCAGTGAGTTCCAACCCCGAACCCTCCGTTGCACCTAGCCCAGAACAACCCGCCGTCGTCACCCCGCCGAGTTCAAACGAAACCCCCCAACCCCCAAGTGTTGCTCAAAATCGCCCCGCCTTTCAAGCCGATAGCGACAACCCCAACTACCTGCGCGACTACGAACCCACCGAACCCCTCCCCGCCACAGGTAGAGTCACCATACGCGGCGATGCGCGACCTTTAGACCCTTCTAACTTATTTACCACCTGTCCCACCGATACAGGTCTTTACGCTTACGCTGAAAGCACCCACTACGAAATTATTATTTGTTCCGAAGAATTCAGCCCCGATGTCCCCAAAACTTATATCAGCCACGCCAAAGATGGCAGCGGTTCCTTGAGAATTGTCAGCCAGGATCGAGACAGCGCCTATCGTCTCACCTTTTCCAATGGTGGCTATACCTATAGTTTGTACCGGGATGGGGCGCGGCCCGAACAACTTAACGCCTATTTAGAAGTCACTGAGCCAAACGGCAAAACCTACGCCGAAGCGTTACTTTACCTGTATGAGTACGCCCGCCGACCGTAAGATTATCCCTAGACGCAGCCAAAGATATGTCTAACATAGAGAAGGAGAAATACTTACGGTAAAACTTTTTTCATGACCTCAGCGCTTCTTAAGTCCGCCCATTTGCCTCGCTTGAACGCTCCCAAGCGCCATCGCTTACCCAACGGTTTAATGATTGTTGCAGAACAGATGCCTGTAGAAGCCGTGAATTTAAGCCTTTGGTTAAACGTGGGTTCTGCGGTAGAGTCCAACGAGATTAATGGAATGGCTCATTTTCTAGAGCATATGGTGTTTAAGGGTACCGCCAAACTTCAAAGCGGGGAGTTTGAGCGACTCATTGAAGAACGGGGGGCGGTGACAAATGCGGCGACGAGCCAAGACTACACTCATTTTTATATCACGACTGCGCCTAAAGACTTTGCAGAGTTGGCCCCGTTTCAACTCGATGTGGTACTTAATCCCAGCATTCCCAATGAGGCCTTTGAACGAGAACGGCTGGTGGTTTTAGAAGAAATTCGTCGTTCTGATGATAATCCCCGCCGCCGCACCTATTTACGTTCGATGGAGTTAGCCTTTGAGCAGCTTCCCTATCGTCGCCCGGTACTGGGGCCAACTGCCACCATTGAACAGCTTACAGCCCAACAAATGCGCGATTTTCATGGTCGCTGGTATCAACCCCAGTCGGTGACGGCGGTGGCGGTGGGGAATTTACCAGTTGAGGAGTTAATTGAGATTGTGGCTCAAAGCTGCGAGTCGGCTTTAGACCATCGGATTGGAGAAGATATCCAGGCACATTCTGCTTTACCCTTTGGTTCTTGTGGGCTGCAATTTCAACCGGAAACTCCCTATACTGAGGTGGTTCGCCAGGAGTTGAGCGATCGCACTCTCACTCAAGCTCGATTAATTATGGTCTGGCGGGTTCCCGGTGCGTTGCAACTCGAAGAAACCTATGGGTTTGATGTCCTCGCTTCTATTCTCGGACAAGGGCGAACCTCTCGTTTGGTGCAAGATTTACGCGAAGATCGCGGCTTGGTGACAAGCATCTTTGCTAGCAATATGACCTATTTGCACCAGGGCTTATTTTACATTTCTGCCCAGTTGCCTGTGGAGAATGTCCCGGTTGTCGAGCAAGCGATTCTCGACCATCTGAAGACCCTGCAAACCTCAATTCAGCCCTCAGAAATTGCCCGCGTCCGCGCCCAAGTCGCCAATCGGTTTATCTTTGGGAATGAGACGCCAAGCGATCGCGCTAGCTTATACGGCTATTATCAATCGGTGTTGGGCGATCTGTCACCGGCTTTGCACTATCCCCATTGCATTCAATCGCTAGAAGTAGAAAATTTGCAAGCAACGGCTCAAACCTATCTCTCTACTGAAGCCTACGGTATTTTGGTCGTGCGACCCGAATAAGGTCTCCATGTGCAATCACCAATTGATTTTGAGGCGTTCTAGTAACGTCTCTTATTGTTTTAAAGCCGTCGCCTGACTTTACTGACCATTTTGCGCGACAGCCGCAGGTGCAGTTGCTCGCGATCGGCCCATTCTTGTAACATGCGATAGAAGAGTTGGCGATCGCTCTCTTGCAACACGGCAACTTGATCGGCGGTTTCGATGGCGTAGGGATACCCCCCACCCACAATAATCTCTCCTCTGATCCAATCCATCACCCGTTCTAAAAGCCCCGCTTCATAGATCCAAACGGGCATTTCTAAGCGAACTGGATAGCCATCGTGCGCTTTAAGATAGGTAAACATAATTTGGTCGCTTTGATCCTGGTAGTCTTGAAGAATTCCAGGGCGACGACAGCGGAAAACGGGGGTGCGATCGCCCCATTGCATCAACGGATTCAACAGCGCCGCATCGTGAATGGTAGATGCTTCTGGCAAATTGAATAATAGGCGCAGCAAGGCGGTCAAATCCCGCGCATAAGATGTATCGATATAGGCAACCAAAGGCACCCGACAGCGATCGCTCGTTTGTAGCAATTGACGGAGAGAGTGGGTATAAAATTGACGCGTTGTTTGCTCGAATACTTCCGCAAAAGTGGCAATCAATGAACCATCATAAAACACTAAACCGGCTCGATAAGGAAAGGTAATGTTTCCTGAAAGCGACGCATTTTCAGTATTTCTATCAATTTCCTCTGCCTGATTCTCATGCATATACTGGATTAAGCGTCGGATCTCGATCTCAAATCGACGTTGATGAACTAACCGCTCTAGAGACTCGCTGTTCGGTACTGCGCGAAGTTGAGCGGGAGTCAAAATATCGAGAGCGATGTCTTTGTGGTAAGCACCATTGGGGAGGTGGAAATTTTCAAACCAACCCACTTGAATCAACGCAATGGGAATGGAAAAGTCCTTGCTGGGATAAATCTGCGAACCATCAACTGCAAAGGTGGGAATTCCCATCAGGCGATCGCGCACCCATTCTAAACTTTGTTCTCGATTTTGCCACGTTAGGTTTGAAGGAATCACCCAACTGGGAAATGAGCCTAGCGCTTCTAAAGGTTCCGCCCCGATTTGTTCTCGATTCTGTTGAGAAATCCGTTGTGCGATCGCCTCCGGAGACTCTCCCGATAGCGTGGATAAAGCACTGCGATATTGATGAAGCACCTGAAAGGCAGTGCGATCGAAAGCTTGAAAGTCCGAACGTTTCGCCTGAAGGAGAGCCAAAATTTGTGAAGGTTTGAGGGGCATGAGGTCAATTCAACATTGAACGATAAATTTGGCAACAAGAGATCAGGAATCAATCTAAAACCTATGACTGCACAATTTCCTCCCCAATCCCTTACTCCTAACTCAGTTCATCTTCAAAGGGTAATGGATCAGTTACCGCCAGAGGTCAAAAAATGGGCTGAAAGTCTACCGTGGACTCATCGCCGCTACGTTTTATCGCTGTGTCACTTACTTTGCGCCGCGCCTCCGGAGGTTCAAGCTGAATTTTTAGATGATTATACGGCAGATGGTCTAGTCTACAAAATGATTCAAGACCATTATACGAAACAAAAAGTTAGCTTCTACTTAATCAAGTTCCATATTGCAACTGAGTTAACAGAAGCGATTTTAAGAGGTTACATTCGCCAGTTTTATATCCATTCTGCCCACGATGTTCGCCGCCAACCGGCTCATTATTTAGAGTCTGTTTTACGCCTAGTCATCAATCCCCAAGAGAAAAATAATGTTTTTAACTACATTTTGGGGTTTGAATTACTCAAAATGATGTTTAAAATGAGTTGGTTGCAGCACGAACGCTTGTATAAGTCTCAGATTAACCAAGAAGCCTTTTTGCACGCTTACATCAAACCCATTCAATACGCCCATCGGCTGAATGGCGTGATTTACCCCAAGGATGAAAATGTCTTTTTTGCCAAGCGCGATTATTACGTGCAACAACCGGAAGTATCAGATACAAAAGTCCGGGAACTGGTAATTTCGACATTCCCCACTAAGTTTGTCAGCGAATTTGGTTTTTCCATCATTCGCCACCCTAATTCCCTCAACTTCGATTATGACTATATCTTTAGTCCCGAAACCGATGAAATTTTTGCCAATACCTAAAACAGCGATCGCACAAGCATCAATTCTCTTCCCCCCATCTCCCCACCTCCCCATCCCCCCACCTTCTTTCACCCCAGAAGGGTATACCAAACCTCTCCCCGATCGGGTTGGCGATCGCGGTTAAGCCAAATTGCCTTTAAACCCGCCTCAGTAGCAGCTTGATAGTCTTCTTTCCAGCTATCGCCAATATGCCAAGCCTTTGAGGCGCTACAGTGGTGTTTTGCAAGCGCGATCGCAAAAATCTGCGGATCGGGTTTAGCTACTCCCACCTCAGTAGAAATGGTGAACGACGTGAAAAACTCCGCTAAATTTAACGCCTTCAGCACCGAATAGATCCGCGAATCAAAATTTGAGATAATCCCCAGTTCAATCCCTTGGTTTTGCCAGCCAGTCAGCGCTTCAACCACGTCTGGATAGACAAACCACGGATCGGCGATCGCAAAATAATCATACAGTTGGGTAAAAAAGCCAGAAAAGTCTGCAAACTGCTCAAACACCCCAACTTGTTGAAACGTTTGAGTGGCGATCGCCCGCCACCAGTTAAACTCATACTCAGCCAGTTCAGCCGGGGAAACTCCCGGAAAAGCAGCTAAAGGCGATCGCTGAAAACACTCAATAAATGCCGCCTCAATGGCCTCTGGCGCAACCTCTACGCCAAACTGTTGCGCGATTTCTCCATATACCTCCCCCACCGTTCCTCGCACGCCAAACAACGTACCCACCGCATCTAAAAAAATCACTTGGGGAAGAGGAGACATCAGCAAAAGCTAGGTGTTGAGCAAGAAAGACTGTAGCGGCTGGCTGATCCAATTCAACCCCACCTTTACCTGATGATTCAGCGTCGGGAGGCGATAGAGATAAACCAAACGGCGAGCCACTTGGGCTAGAGGCCCCTCTAATTTTAAGCCCAAACCGCACAAAGTCGCGTTATCGACCCCCAGAGTCATCATTTCCCCTAAATTTTGATAGCGTAGGGGGAGCAAAGGGCGATCGCTCAAAGAGGCCCACAGATTCCAGGCGCAATAGTCCGCCTCCTGAAACGCCGCTTGTGCAGTCGTCGGAACCAATTGTCCGGTTGCATCCCGAATATCAGCTAAATCTCCCACCGCAAAGACTTCTGGATAATCAATAACTTGCAAGGTGGGATGCGCTGTGAGCTGACCGCGAGCATTTTTCTTTAAAGGTAAAGTTTTAATGGCGGGTGCCACCTCAGTCCCCACCGTCCACAACACAACATCCACCGGGATAGTATCAGTTTGTCCTTTGTAGGTCAGCGAAATTGAATCTTGACTGAGCGAGTCAACTGTCGTTTCAAAATCAATCCAAACGCCTCTTTGGGTTAAAGCCGTTCTAGCCGTTTCCCGGTTAAAATCGGGCGAAGTTCTCAAAATCGTATCGCTCATTTCCACTAACCGCAAGCGACCCCGTTCCCCAAGGCGATCGGCTAACTTACACGCTAACTCAACGCCACTATACCCCGCACCCACGATCGCAATCCGAATTTTATCGACATCTGAAGAACAGAGCGATCGCAACTTCTCCGCCAAACGATACGCATCCGTCACGCTGCGAAACGGAATCGCATATTCCGCAGCACCCGGAACCCGATCGAGAGGAGTTTCGCCTCCCAACGCCAACACCAGGCGATCGTAACTCAGAGCTTGTCCTTCGCGCAGTCGCACCCGTTTCTCTTCAAGTTGAACTTCAGCCACCGTCCCTTGAACAAACTTCACCCCTGTATTGGCTAAAATTTCCTCAAACGGCGGCGCAATTTCCCAAGTTTGCAATTCCCCGGTTAATAACTCATACAATAGAGGCGAAAAGATAAAGCGGTCATTGCGATCGACTAAAACAATTTCCGGTCGATCGGGTTTTTCCCACGGGAGTTGGCTGAGGCGCAAGGCGGTATACAGTCCGCCAAAGCCACCCCCCAGAATACAGATGCGTTTTGGTTGTTCAGTCATGGCTGAGTACGATCTTTGCAGTTGAGCAAGTTCTCTTCCCAATATAGACATTTTTCCCCTAAGCGATTTGTCACAATGGGAAGAGGATGGGGGGATGGGGGGAAAAGAGTGCTGAGTGTAAAGTGCTGTTGCTTTAGCTTCCGCGTAGCGGTGTGCTGAGTAGGGAAGAGGGTGGGGGGATGGGGCGGTGGGGAGGTGGGGGGAAAGAGTATGCTTGTTCCGTAGCTTGCACACCAAGTAGTGGTATTGCAAGTAGGTATTGAGAACAACCCCTAACTCCCTTCTTCTCCCCAACCCCTAACTCCCTTCTTCTCCCCTAACTCCCAATTCCCTTCTTCCCCCCAACCCCTAACTCCCAACTCCTAACTCCTAACTCCCAATTCCCTTCTTCCCCCCATCTCCCCATCTCCCCACCCCCCCATCCTCTTCTTCCCTCCCTATGTTCCCCCTACGCCGCCTATCCCAAAATCTTCAACAGCGTACCTTGATCTGTACGTTTGTCGCCTTAACCTCTGGTTTGTTTTGGTCGTTTGTTGGCGGACAAATTAGCGTGAATGCGCGTACCCAGAAATGTACGCCGCTCTTTTGGCCCCTCAGAACGGCTTGTAAAGCGGTTGTCACCCCCGTTGCCTTTTGGCAAGGGAGTATCACGGGTTTATGGACGGGAGCAATTCTAGGCGCGTTTATTGCAGGGTTAGCCACCGCCAAACCCGAAGAAGAACCTTCTGAGTTAAAACTCACTCCCGAACAGCGCCAAGAGGCGGAACGGTTACTCCTAGAACTGCTTGCAAATCTAGATCGGCTGGAAAATCGGGAAGATACGCTTTTGCAAGCTTTACAAAGACAACACCAACAGCTACCTGGAGAAAAAACCCTCACCGAGGCGGATATTCACAAGTTACTGCTGGCTTTGCAAACTCAGCCAACCGCTACAATTTTGCGACTTCCATCAGCTAACCCTACTCCAGAACCGCCAGAGCAGGGTTAGAACACTTCTAGAAGCAAGCTAGGATCGAGTGCGCTTTAGAAGAATGGGTTGCTACCGATTTGTAAGTCTGCATCTGTAATGCTGACAAAATCAATAGCATTAAAGGTACTCGCGGCAACATCAAGCACAATACCAAGCGCTTGACCTGTAGTTTTGAGGCGGATAACGGTATCGTTAGCAGCACCTCCGGTAAAATTGAATAGATCGTCAAAGACAAGATCGGCAAACGTTAAGCCTTGTGTTAAACCAATATAGTCTTCTGCGTCGTTATAGATCAGGCGATCGACCTGATTAATATCGAAGTTCGCTAAATCGGCTCTCAGAACGAGGGTATCGCTTCCTGCTTCTCCATGTAGAGTATCGACGCCTAGGTCTCCGATCAACAAGTCGTTCCCATCGCCACCCAATAGGGAATCGTTATCTCGACCTCCGCGTAGGGTGTCTTTTCCGGCTCCCCCATAAAGCACGTCGTTACCAATATCGCCTCGGAGCAGATCGTCGCCGTCTTCTCCGCGTAAGATGTCATTATCTTTGCCTCCTAAAAGGCGATCGCCACCACCACCCCCAGCAATAAAATCATCGCCTCGATTACCGAGAATTACTTCAGCATCATTGGAGCCTTGAACGTTATCATTGCCTCCTAATAACCATAACCCTTGAGTTCGTCCCAAAAGTTGCCCAGAGCTAAGGGTAAAGTTGTCAGCCAGCTCTGTTCCCAATAAACGCAGAATGTTAGAGGGATCGGGAATTGGAATAGAGGACATATTCTTATCAACCTTTGTTAATGAGGAAGAGTGAAAATCGATCGCTCTGCTGAGGTGCGACCGTTCAAGTTTTAATTGGGTAGATGTCACGGCTCGCACTCGATCGGATGAAAATCAGACTACGTAATAGTACGTAGCTTTTGCAAAGGCTCAAGCGGTAGAGATGCCCTGATTTTCTTGCTAACAGTGCGATCGATCTAAGCGTACTTCTATGATAATCGATTGGTAGAGAAATGATGAAAATTTAAGTATTTGCCGTATTGTAATATTCACATAGTTATGATATGAAAAATTTATTCTCAAAAAAATTCCCGCGGCCTTCACGGCCGCCACGCCGGCCTGCTCGGCCATCATCTGTTCGCGCGGCCAGCCATGCAGGGCCGCCACAGCAAAGGCCGCATCGCCGATCCAGCCCATGTAGAAGCTGACATTCACATGGCC
>JAAHGE010000011.1 GCA_010672635.1 Desertifilum sp. SIO1I2
TCTTTTTTGTGGCGGGTATTTTTGCCCTGCTTGGCTTGTTACCGCTGGTTGGGGGTGTTTTTCAAGCTTTACCGCAACCCGTTTTAGGCGGCGCTACGATTGTGATGTTTGGCTCGATTGCTGTTGCTGGGATTAATATTGTGGCATCGGTGCCTCTCGATCGTCGGGCGCTGATTATTGTGGCGGTTTCCCTGGCGTTGGGGTTGGGGGTGGTTTATCTGCCAGAAATTTTGGCTGATAAGCCCGCGTTGATTAAAAATGTCTTTTCTTCGGGAATTTCTACCGGAGGCTTAACGGCAATTCTCTTAAATTGGCTGCTTCCCCAAACGATGGATGCGCCTCAACCGCTAGAGTCTCAGCCGGAAGTGCAAAATTAAGCGTCACCTTGAGAAAGGAGAACGCGATACACTCGATCAACAGTTGATGCGTGTGTTCTAAAATGAGCAAGCCTAAAGCTGTTGTTCTCCTTTCGGGTGGATTGGATTCGGCAACAACCACTGCTAGTGCGATCGCCGATGGGTACGATCCGATCGCGATTTCGTTTCGCTACGGACAGCGCCACGGACGAGAAATTGATGCCGCTAGGGCGATCGCCCACGTTCTCCAGATTGCCGAGCATTATGTAATGGATATTAACCTAGCACTCTTCGGGGGCGGATCGTCGCTGACCGATGCGTCAGTCCCAATTCCAAATGCGGGGGTGCAGGCGGGGGAAATTCCTTCAACTTATGTACCGGGGCGGAATACGGTGTTTATTGCGATCGCGCTTTCTCTGGCGGAAGCCAAGGGCGCAGAGGCGATTTATTTAGGGATTAATGCGGTTGATTATTCGGGTTATCCCGATTGTCGCCCGGAGTATTTAGCCGCTTTCCAGCAGTTAGCGAATCTCTCTTCTAAGGTGGGTGTGGAGGGCAACAGCCCGCGTTTGGTGGCTCCTTTAGTCAGGGATACCAAGGTGGATATTGTCCGGCGTGCGGTGCAACTGGGGGTGCCGATTCAGCTTACTTGGTCTTGTTACCAGGGGGGCGAGGAACCTTGTGGGGTTTGCGATTCCTGTAGAATTCGCGATCGCGCTCTGATTGAAGCGGGGTATCCAGAGTTGGCAACGGCGATCGGACAAAACCTTTACGCCCAGAATTCAGACAGCGTAAGGCTTTGAGGATTTGATTCAAATTTCTCTCTAAAATGTTTGGATTTCTTAGGGAGTTGTGCTACTATATGAAATCGGTGAACAAATGGGTCGGTGCCCGAGTGGTTAATGGGGGTGGACTGTAAATCCACTGGCTACGCCTACGCTGGTTCGAATCCAGCCCGGCCCATCACCAAAGATTGCCCGTGTAGCTCAGTGGTAGAGCACACCCTTGGTAAGGGTGAGGTCACGAGTTCAATCCTCGTCACGGGCTTTGTTAAGCAGTTTACAGACAAATGTACAGTGACAAATTAATGTCGTTGATGACAGAATATTGTCATCGAGACTAATTAGTGTCGTTGAAGTGGCAGTGACAAATTAATGTCATCTAGCTTCGTCGATATTTGTCCACATTGACAAATTAGATATTAACTTACATTCGATGAAACTGTCCCTAATTGATCTTCTGCTAATTTTACTTGTTTGAAATTGATTGAACTCGTGCCCTCTTTCAATCCATCCATAACACTGATTTTAGCTAAAAATAACCACTCCGATTTGAGTGGGTTGATCAAACCCAAGGTCTAGGCGATCGCCAAAGCTTTGAACTGCTTTCAATCCCCCTCACACTGGGTGGAGTGTTGAAACTTTGATAGAATACAGCAGATAATCTGCCCGTTTCCTCGCGCCTCGTCCCGCCATCTGTCCCCGGATAATCATCTGACCGTCTGTAAAGCTATATTCCCGGCGAATCTGACTCTTTTTCCAACCCGCCGCATCAAGGGCCGGTGTAATATAGCGATCGCAAATATCAGCTTCACTCAGGTCTTTCTTACTCATGATCTGTAGCCTGGAAGTCTCTGCTCTAAAAAGTATTCCCAAGAAATGAGCGACATTCGCCTTTGTTGATGGAAATGCTGATTGCCAGAATCGCGATCGCTTTTTTCCCGTATGATACCCACTGGGAGATCGATTCCCCATCCCCTCAATCAAAGGCAGGTAATTCTAGGGAAAATCCCGGTAAAACCGCCTCCCCGGATAGGATAGCCGGAAGTTGAACAACTTCGACAGGCTGTCGGGGACGATAGATTTCTACTTGTTGTGCTTGCGGGTTCATTAGCCATCCCAGACGCAAGCCGCTAGCCAGGTATTCTTGCATTTTCTCTTGCAACTGGGGTAGAGAATCGGTACGGGAACGCAACTCAATCACAAAATCAGGACAAATGGGGGGAAACTTCTCTTGTTCTTCCGGGGTAAGTGCATCCCAACGCAGGTTTGTCACCCAAGCCACATCGGGAGAGCGAATGGGCGTAGCCCACGCTTCGCGAACGCCCCCATTAGGCAAACGGAATATAGTAGAAGAACTAAATACTCTCCCCAGTTGCGTTTGACGGTTCCAGAGATTGATATCGGTAATTAAATCCGCTTCCCGGTTGCCACTCACACCACCCACTGGAGGCATAATGGTTAATTCTCCCTTCGCCGTGCGTTCGAGTTGCCAGTTTGGGTTGGCTTGGCAAAGTTGGTAAAATTGCTCATCGCTGAAGCCAACCGCGTCTAAGTTGAGGGTAATCATAAACCTGAAACGAGAACATCTGGGAAAGCTTAACTCGATCTATGGTTAAATTATAGACTTGGGCTTTGAGAAAATTGAGGTTAGATTAGAAACACTTTTAATCAACCTCTAAAATCATGAAACTCCCCAACGTCCGACGGCTTCTGTTTTCGGTAGGGTTGAGCTTTCTGGCTTCTGTTTCTTCAATCCCTATCGTTCTAGCATCTGTCGGATTAACACCAACCTTAGACTTTCAGAAAGGACGTGCAGATGCGTTAGTTGAACAAAGTGCGATCGCGCATCGGAATGGCGATTTTAATACGGCACTAGGATTATTACAAGAGGCGTCTACCCTATACCAAAATTTAGGAGATCGCGCTGGCCTGAGCAATACTTTAAAGCAGTTTGGCGACATCTATTTCACTCAGGGAGAATATCGCCGCGCCGTTAATTTTTATTTACAAAGCTTAGAGATTGTTCAAGCGTTAGGACTTCGCTACCGGGAACCGGAACTTTTAGCAAACTTAAGCCATGCTTACCAATTTTTAGGAGACTTACAAGCGACAGAAGAGTTTGAAACCCGCGCAGAAGCAGCGCGGCGACAGGTGGAAGCTTCCCAACGAGAAGCCGCATTTTTCAGTAGTTTAGGGGTCAATTACGAAACTCAGGGAGAATACGCCCAAGCGATTGCATTATATCAGCAACAATTGGCGATCGCGCGGGAAGTAGGCGATCTGCAATTGGCAACCCAAGCCTTAAATTACCTCGCACAAGCCTATGAATCTGCTCAAGAACATCGCAGCGCCATTGAGATTTATCAGCAGCAGTTAACCCAAGCCAGAACTCAAAGAAATCAACCCTTAGAAATCCAATTGCTAGCGCGAATTGCTCAAGCCTATCAAGCTTGGGGAGAACCTCAACAAGCCATTCCCTTCTATCAGCAGCAATTAACTCAGGCGAGGGAAAGTTCCAATCGAATTTTAGAATTAAATACCTTAGAAAGGCTTGGCAATCTTTATGAATTATTAGCGCAATTTCCCCAATCGATTGAAGTTCGCCAGCAGCAAGTTGATATTGCTAAAAGACAGAGCGATCGCACTTTAGAAACCGATGCTTTAAACCAACTTGCTTCTACCTTCCTGATTGCCGAGCGTCCAGCAGAAGCCCAAGCTATTTTAACAGAAGCCCTGCAAGTTTGGGAACGACTGGGTACGCAATCCCAAAGTTATGCACGCCACGCCACCACCTATACTTTACTCCAACAAGCTTTAGTCGCTCAAAATCAACCCGAATCTGCCCTTTTAATCGCTCAACAAGAACAACTTTTATCCCTATCTCCCCTTCCCAATCTTCCTGCTACATCCAGCCTAACCAGGCTGAAACAAATTGCTCAAGAACAAAATGCAACCTTAGTTCAATATTCCCTCATTCGCAATCTACAAAATGAACCTCAAGCGATTTATATTTGGTTAATTCCACCTAATGGAGAGATTCAGTTTCGTCAAGTTGAGGTTGCTTCTCAAAATCTCCCTACCCTCATCCGCCACAGCCGCGAAATCTTAGGTTTGCAACCTCCCAAAATACCAGGAGAAGCCTCTAGCCAATCTCTGCTTCAACTCTATATTCTCTTAATTCGACCGGTTGCCGATCTTTTACCCCAAAATCCCAATCAACGCCTCGTTTTTATCCCGCACAAAGAGTTGACATTAATTCCATTTTCTGCATTAACTGATGTAACGGGAACCTATCTAATTGAGAAATATGCAATTTCTACAATTCCTGCAATACAACTATTGGGGTTAACCCGTCAAAACCGCCAACAAGCAGGAGGACCTTATATTTTAGCCGTTGGAAATACAACGCGATCGGGAATTGACGCGAATACCGAACAAGAAATTATTGAAGTTGCAGCACTTAACCGAGTAAAACCCCTATTTGGAGAAGAAGCGACTCGTACCTTTCTGCTTCCGTTGCTTCCCAAAGCCAGAATTGTCCATGTTGCCACATCAGGAAGATTAGAAAATGCGATCGCGCTTTTTCCTTCCACTCAGGATAACAGCTTGCTGGCAACTAATGATATTCTCAACTTACCCTTAAAAGCCGAATTAGTCTTTCTCAGCCTGCGCGATCGCCAAAATATTACAGTAGAAAATAGCCACACCCTGGCATTATCTCTGATCTCTGCCGGAGTCCCCAGCGTCATTACTCCCATTGGGTCAATTTCCGACGATGCAACCTTCTACTTCATCCAAGAATTTTACAAGCAATTGAGACGCAACCGCGACAAAGCGCAAGCCTTACGTCAAAGCGCCATCCTCACCCTACAAAAATACCCCAATTCTCGCACCTGGGCCGCCTTTACCCTGGTTGGGGAAGCTAGATGAGAGGGTTATTCGTCTTCAAGAAGAAGAACATTGAGGAGATTGAGTTCGCTAGAAGCCATAAAATAGCGATCGCTAAAAATAATCTCCAACTGTTCCAAAATTCGTTTTCCTGCCACTGCGACCCAAGGAAATGAGCGATACTGAGGGATAACAGGCATTAATAAGCCTTGGGGAGATAGGGAACGTCCTAAACATCTCCGCCATCTGTCAGGATGTTCTTACTACCGCATCAGGATCGGTTTGGGGACAAAATTGAGGATAATCTAAAGGTAAGCTGACAACCAAGTTTCGCGTTTTGAGAGGTTGTAGCCAGATCGAGGCTTGAGGCACGCCGGGTTGAATATCGGCCCCACTCATTGAGGAATACATCGTTAAGTTATCCTATTGTTCGGTCTATTGACCGCTTCATTTATTCAGAGCTTTTCGCCTGACTAAGTGAAGCGGANCTCTTCCCCCCTCAGCCCTTTTCCCTTACTCGGAACTCGGAACTCGGAACTTTGCACTCTCTTCCCCACTCAGCACTCTCTTCTGACTCGGAACTCGGAACTCGGAACTTTGCACTCTCTTCCCCACTCAGCACTCTCTTCCCACTCGGAACTCCCTTCCCCACTCAGCACACCGCTACGCGGAAGCTAGCAACAGCACTTTACACTCAGCACTATACTAAGCCGCAGACTGGAACTTGCGCGAACTCTCCACTAAGCTTTGAGCAAGGGCATCGAAGCGTTGCGATAGCTTTTCATCTTTAATCTTGCCATCTTCCGTAAAGGCGTTCCAAGCTTGACCGACGGCAATTTGTTCGGGAATGACCCAAGCATGAACCCAACGCATGATTAAACGCAGTTCGTTGAGGGCGTTACTGTTGGCTTGACCGCCCAAAATGCTGATTAAACCGACCATCTTGTCGCCGAGATGGTCAAAACTCATGAGGTCTAAAGCATTTTTGAGGACGCCGCTGACTCCCCCGTGATACTCCGGCGTGACTAAAACTAACCCGTCGGCTTGCTGAACGGTCTGCCGCAAGCGTTCGACATCAGGATAGTCGGGATATTCTTGTCCTCCGTTGCAAAAGGGCAGATTCAATTGGCGCAAATCCAGAATTTCTACCTCTGCCCCTAACACTTGAATGCGTTGGGCTGTTAACTGCAAAGCGAGGTGGCTGTAGGAGTTGGGCCGCAAACTTCCTGCAATTCCGACTATTTTGACCATGAGATTATCCCTTGATTGATTTAGGAACGCTTCGCTCGCTGGTGCAATCTAGAATTGCAGGGCCAGGAGGAAATTAACGTTAAGCTAAGTTTAATAAGCGTACTCATTACGACTATGTATAATCTAACGAGTCAAGTTTTGTTCTGTCAACTTCAGCTCAATAGTTCGGTCTAAGAATAGACCAGACCGAGAGGCAGGACAGTTAAACTAGACTTACAACTGGCATTGCGATCGCGCGTTGGAATCGAGCAAAGGGTATTCGGTTATGAACAGTTCCCAGAGTGAGGCACCTATGGGTCAAACACATCTCCAGAAGGCAAAAACGAAGACTGCTATGAAACAGAATCCTCTCCGTAAAGCACAATCCTTTTTACTGCCCTTTGCGTTTTGTCTTCTGACTGCCGTCGGCGGCATACAGACCCGACCGGCCGCCGCCCAAACCCGCCAAGACCTGAGTTATACGCAACTGATTGAACGGGTGGAAGCCGGGGAAGTGGTGCGCGTGGAAATTGACCCCGCCCAAAAAATTGCCCGCGTCAGACTGGACGGACAACAGAACAGCGATCCCCTCACCGAAGTCCGGCTGTTTGATAACAACCCCGAACTAATTGAAGCCTTACGCGATAACCGCGTCGATTTTGAAGTTCAACCCACCGCCGATAACACAACCATTGTGGGCGTCATGGCCAACCTCTTCATCATTCTGCTATTGATTGGCGGGCTGATGATGATTCTGCGTCGTTCTTCCCAAGCCACCGGACAGGCGATGAGTTTTGGTAAATCCAAAGCGCGGTTCCAAATGGAAGCCAAAACGGGCGTGATGTTTAACGATGTCGCCGGGATCGAAGAAGCCAAAGAAGAACTCCAAGAAGTCGTCACCTTCTTAAAGAAACCCGAACGGTTTACCGCCATTGGGGCCAAGATTCCCAAAGGCGTCCTCCTCGTTGGCCCGCCGGGAACGGGGAAAACCTTAATGGCAAAAGCGATCGCAGGCGAGGCTGGGGTTCCCTTCTTCAGCATCTCCGGGTCGGAATTCGTGGAAATGTTTGTGGGGGTAGGGGCCTCGCGCGTCCGCGACTTATTCAAAAAAGCCAAAGAAAACGCCCCTTGTCTAATCTTTATCGATGAAATTGATGCCGTCGGTCGTCAGCGGGGGGCCGGAATTGGCGGCGGGAACGACGAACGCGAACAAACCCTAAACCAACTGCTAACGGAAATGGACGGGTTTGAGGGCAACACGGGAATTATCATTATTGCAGCGACCAACCGCCCCGACGTTCTCGACTCCGCCCTATTGCGTCCGGGTCGCTTTGACCGTCAAGTCACGGTCGATCTACCTACCTATAAGGGGCGTTTGGGGATTTTAGAAGTTCATGCCCGCAATAAGAAATTTGCTTCTGATGTCTCCCTAGAAGCGATCGCCCAAAGAACCCCTGGCTTTTCCGGTGCAGACTTAGCCAACCTCCTCAACGAGGCCGCCATCCTCACCGCCAGACGCCGTAAGAACGCCATCGGTCAGCTTGAAATTGACGACGCCATCGATCGGATTACCATTGGTCTATCCCTCACGCCCTTACTCGATAGCAAGAAGAAGCGACTGCTGGCTTATCATGAAATCGGTCACGCCCTCCTCGCCACCCTGTTAAAGAATGCCGATCCCTTGAATAAAGTCACGATCATTCCCCGTTCCGGCGGCGTCGGCGGCTTTGCCCAACAGGTGTTTAACGAAGAAATGGTCGATAGCGGCTTATACAGTCGCGCCTGGTTAATCGACCGGATTACCATTGCTTTAGGCGGACGCGCCGCCGAAGCCGAAGTCTTTGGCGATGCCGAAATCACCAGCGGGGCCTCCTCTGATATTCGCTACGTGGCTGATTTAGCCCGCGAAATGGTGACGCGCTACGGGATGTCCGACTTAGGCCCGCTGGCGTTAGAATCCCAAGGCAATGAGGTCTTTTTAGGACGAGATTTAATGACGCGATCGGAATATTCTGAGGAAGTTGCGACCCAGATTGACCGTCAAGTCCGAGAACTCGCCACGCGCTGTTATACCCTGGCACGCCAACTGCTGCGTGAAAACCGTGCTTTGGTCGATCGTTTGGTGGATGTTTTGCTCGATCAAGAAACCATTGAAGGCGAACAGTTCCGTCAGATTGTTACTGAGTATGTTGAACTGACGCAAATCGATTTGGCAAAAAGCCACTAAAAGCGACGGGTAGAGTTAAGGCGATCGCTAGTTAAGTGAGGGCGATCGCCTTAACTGTTTTTAAGGATGCTAATTTCAGCACAAGGAATAAGAGCAATTAACCATCCGTTGAACTACAAATACTCAAAATCTGCCGAATTTCTCGTTCCACAATTTCCGGATGTTCCACCATCGACAAATGCCCGCAATTAGGAATTTCAATCACAATATCATTTCCCTCCTGAAACAAGCGGTGAAAGCTTGCCAAATGCCGGACATACTTCGGATTCATCACCGTGTCCTTATCGCCCGCAATAAAATAAACGGGTTGCTCTAACTTAGACACCAACTGCGGCAGGTGATGCACTTCCTCCTCCGTGGTTGAATCTAACAACGCCCCCAGCGCCGCCTCTGGATGCGCCACCACAAAATCAATAATCCGCTGGCGGGCCCAAGCGCGTTCAATAGGACGTACCACATTGGCTCGCATAAATAATAAATCAATCAAAGGCAACTGACACAGCCAGCGCGGACGCCGCTTCAAAAGCTGCTGTCCGGCCGCCCGGAAGCGTTCAAACTCCTCTTTCAGATAAATTCCCCCTCCCGCATTCACGCACACCACGCCGCGCACGCATTCAGGCATTAACGCCGCCCCCCAGAGGGCAATACTTCCCCCCAAGGAGTGACCCACCAACCAAGCATTATCAATGCCAAGCTGTTCGAGAAGCAGCATTAAATCCTTAGCATAGGCTTTTGGAGTATAGCCGCCAGATATTGCCTGTTCTAAGTAAGGGGAGGTTCTCGCTAGAGAGGTCGAGGAACCGAGGAGAGAATCGCCAAATCCTCGCAAATCATAAGACAAACATTGATAATCGCCAGCCAGTCGCTCAATCACAGGTTGCCAATAACCTCGACTCAGCAGCCAGCCGTGAATAAAAACCACCGTGTGGGGAGATGCCGTAGAAGGTGTTAGGTCGTAAGCGTGAGGAACGCCCAGAATGTCTATGGTAGCCATAGTTATATCCTATCCGAGCTTGTCCCCCTCTAGGCACTAAGCCAACCGACCCAACAACCGCTGACGCACGCCATCGGCAATTTTTTGACCCAGATATTCGGGAATCAAGCTTTCATTCGGCCCTAGAAGATAAAGAATCAGACGGGTTCGACCGCGCCAGACTAGTAGGTTCGCGTTCACCACCAATAAATCTTCTTGCCAAATGGCATACATCACCTTGTAGAATAAGCCCGGTTGGTTATCGGCTTCAATTAGAAGCGCAGGGAGGTGAAATACCGGATCGACATAAAACTCCGTCTCGACTTGCTCTAAACCCGCATCGAGATTGAATTCAACAGCTAACATCTCCTCAACTTCAAAATGCCCTGCTAGCGCTTCTCGAATGGCACGACCCACATTTTCCGCTGTTTTATCGGTTAAGGCTTTTCCTCCTCGCGAAACGACGAGTTTAATAAATACCAGCATCGGAGGATAGATTTGACCGTACAGGCTGAGACTGTGAATCGTTAGCCCATAAGCCGCTAGGACTCCAAAGATGTCGCTGAGTAGAAATGACTGGTTGCGGTAGGCGAAGTGCAGCGCACTTTTAGAACCTTCTGGACGCAGTTCAATTACAGCTTGCCGAGTCTTGTAAAGCTGATACGCTAACCTCAGATTTTGCAATTGAATCTCACTACTGACAAATTGCTCGTAAAACTGGGGAAACGCTCGGTTGAAGCGCTTCAGCAGTTCTAGGGTGGAGGATTTCAAACCCGGGGCCATATACAGGGAATTTACGGGAGATATACTAGCTAGTATTGTCTATGTACAGACGCGATTACTCGCGATTTTTGTTTACACTTACTACCTTACTCACGCCTGCATGGGTTTTTGGAAAAGCTTGTTTAGCGGTTCTGATACTCCCGCTGCCTCCAGTCCAACACAAACACAGGAGTATTTTGCTGCTGTAGATGTGGGCAATGACATCAGCAGTGGATCGCGAATCTTTTTTAGCACGGATCGGGACATTGATCTCTACGAACTTGAAGAATTGTGTGACGCTGTAGGGTGGTCTCGCCGTCCGCTTCGTAAAGTCAAAAAAGCAATTCAGCACAGCTTCCTGGTGATTTCCATGTGGGAAGTCCGAGGGAACCAACGCCGTTTAATTGGCTTTGCGAGAGCGACATCTGATCACGCCTTCAATGCTACCCTGTGGGATGTGGTGGTTCACCCGGCTTTCCAAGGTAAAGGCCTGGGTAAAGCACTGATGAAACACACCATTAAAAAACTACGCAGCGAGGATATTAGCAACATTACCCTATTTGCCGATCCTCATGTCGTCGATTTTTACCACAATCTCGGTTTTATCTCCGATCCGGAAGGGATTAAAGGAATGTTTTGGTACCCTAACTAGAGGGCATTTAGCTGCCCTCTACAGTCTAATTCATCCTTAGCCCGCCTCTCTCAATTGCTGGAGACGGAAATTGCCGGATTGGAAAAGTTGACTCTTGAGCAAGATCGGTTATAATTCAGGTTGAGTGCGATCGCTGTTAGGGATCGTACCTGTGAATTACGGGATGTAGCGCAGCTTGGTAGCGCGCCTGCTTTGGGAGCAGGATGTCGCAGGTTCAAATCCTGTCATCCCGATTTTTTAGAGTGCTGAGTAGAAAGTGCTGAGTGCTGAGTGGAGTATAAAGTTCCGAGTTCCGAGTTCGGAACTTTGCACTCCTTTCCCCCCATCTCCCCACCCTCTTCCCTACTCAGCACTCAAAGAGTGAGTTCTACACCAGAGTTTCTGAACCTGTGGTTGCGCCTAAAGCAATATCCCAGCGTACCAATGTCACCATTCAAGGTCTCGACAACCCAACCGTGTTGAGCTACATGAACAACTTGAATGCAAATGACTTTGACGAGCTGATTAAGCTGTTCGTCGAAGATGGTGCTTTGCAGCCTCCTTTCCAGAGACCGATCGTAGGCAAAAAAGCAATTATGCAGTTTTTCCGCGAAGAGTGTCAGAACCTCAACCTGATGCCCGAACGGGGTATCGCTGAACCCGCAGATGACGGTTACACCCAGGTCAAGGTCACGGGTAAGGTACAAACGCCTTGGTTTGGCGCGGCAGTTGGGATGAACATGGCATGGCGGTTTTTGCTCAACCCTGAAGGCAAGATCTTCTTTGTAGCGATCGATCTATTGGCTTCTCCTAAAGAGCTGCTAAACCTGATGCGCTAGAAAAATATCAGCGAACAGTTGATTGTTAACTATTAACGATTGAGATGAGCGTTCTAACCATGGACGCTCAATTCTTCTGAGCAAACGCAATTACAGCGTTTTTTACACGATTTAGATGACTTAGATGCACGGTGTGTGGGCTTCACTTATAGGCTGATAAATTCCTGCACTCCATTTTTTGTATCATTAGCCTAGAAAAAGGCTGTATTTAACCGAACTGCTGTACAAAGTTTTAGATCGAACTATGCAAGCGAGTGAAGCGAAGTGGACAGATTTGGAGAAGAAAATTGCTCGAACTGCTTTTGACAAAGCGTATAAACGAGAGGTTGAGGCATTGCTGAAACAAGTTCGGGAGGAAGCAGGGGCGATCGCACAAGTAGAAGATCTCTGGCGATTACACGACTTTCTCAGTGCTAAAAGACATGAGATGGAGGGCAAGTATGACTACCACTACCCTACCCTGATCTTTATCTTTGCAGGATTGCTGAAGGAGGGCTGGCTTCAAATGAGCGACTTGGAAGGACTCGATCGCGACAAGCTTGCTAAGGTTGCGGCACTGGCGCGAATGTAGGCGGATTGGAGCCAGAAATGCGCGGTTTCGCCCCATACGGTGCGGTAGTTTGCCCGCGCCATCGTCACTTGAAGCCCCCAGCAACCTCAAGTGGACTGCGACCCGCGTTGACCCAATCTTTGGCTCAAATTCTTAACTTCGCGCGATCGCAGAAGTCTACGGATGCGTGGACTCGCAGCAGAAGCACGTGATAGTTGGTAGTTCAAGGGACTAACTCAAAGTAATCGCAGTGACTTGGACGAATGATTGAAAAATCTCGACGATCGAGCGTGTAAACGCGAGTAATAACAAGCCTTTCAGCTATGGCAACGATCGCCGCATCTGTAAAATCAAGCTGATTATCAGCATACTCTTCCAAAATCTCATGCACTCGTACTAAATCTTCTGGGATCGTAGGTTCAACCTGAACCGCATCAGGTGTTATTCCAGACACAAAACGGCGCATTGCTTGATGTCCCAATCTTGATGCAATCAGATAGCAGACTTCAGGCAAAACAACTACAGGCAGAACTAATGGCTCATTCACGCTTTGAGCAATAGCCAAGACACGTTGATGATTGCGATCGCCTTGGTCAGTTAAGGCAAACAAAAAGCTGGTATCAAGTATCGCCGTCATGCAGAATTGCTTTGCTTGAGATTCCAGCCATACACAGGATCGATTTCATTATGGAGGATCTCTTCATCTCGTTCTGAAACATCCTGTTGACCAGAGTTACCCAAACCTGTAATTGCAACTAAAAAACTGGCAGGTTTAGAGCTAGTTTCCCTTCGTTGGGCCGCTTTATAGCGAAGATAGTCAAGAAAACTGGCAAGTTCTAGCAAAGCCTCATCAGGAAGAGCGTTGACTTCTTCAAGTAGCTGTTGCCGTTCTCCAGTGGTTCTGTCCATCGCTAAATCTCAGGCTAAATTCCTTCCATCTTATCCTGAGCAGTGAGATTAGCGATCGCCGATGAAGATGAGTTCGAGGGGCGCGATCGCACGCACGGGCACTCGCGTTGACCCGATCTTTGGCTCAAATTCTCAACTTGGCGCGATCGCAGAAGTCTACGGATGCGTAGACTCACAGCAGAAGTTTGTGCATGACTTTGTGACTGCCTGGGACAACACTACAACTGCATGATTGAGAACTTACTCTGCCTGCTGCATCTCTCTCCAAGACTGCGAAAGAACCTTCCCTGCTGACTTTGCAAAAATAAACGTTAGCAATAACCCTACAGCTAAATCCGGCAAGATTGAATGAGTCAAAAAAACTAATACCGCTGCCGCAAGAACAGATGTATTGGCAATGATGTCGTTTCGCGAACATAACCACACAGAAGACATATTCAAATTATCTTTCCGGTGCCTAGTCAATAGCAGCAGACAGAGTAGATTGGCCAGTAACGCTACAACTCCAACCGTACTCATGATGGTTGCTTCCGGAATTGCACTCGTAAACAGTTGATAACTTGCTCTGGCAAAAACTGCGATCGCAAATAAAAACATGATGATTCCCTTGAAAAATGCAGACCCAGCCTGAGCTTTGCTGCCTTTGTTAATGACATACAAACTGCTTGCATAGACCAACGAATCACCCAGCATATCCAGAGAATCTCCGGTCAAGGATAACGAATCTGCTCGAATTCCTGCCCCAAACTCGATAACGAACATACCAAGGTTGATAAATAGCACTGTCCAAAGCACCTTAGCTTGCTGTTTTTTTAGTTTTGACAGTTCACAACCCTTATTTTGGCAACAATTGTCACTCACAGCTCACCTGTTAATAAAACATTCAAATCAATATTAGAACGTTATCATAAAAAGCTTACATTCAAACCAACATTAGAATGTTTTACTCGGCAAGTTGCTTGAGAGCGTGGCAAAGAATCTCGGCTACACGCTGGTCTTTCAAGGAGTAGTAAGCGAGTTTGCCATCATTTCTATACTTCAAGATTTTAAGATCGCGCAGTTTTCGCAGATGATGAGAGGCAGACGCGATCTTGCATTCAAGCAGAGAAGCCATATCACAGACACAAAGCTCTTGACCGTTGCTAAGAGCATGAAGAATCTTCAAGCGGGATTTATCTGCCAAAGCACCGAAAAGAATTTGAGCATTTTCCAGCAGATCGTCTTCCGGTAGCGCTTCACCAACCTGAGCGACTAACTCTGCATTAAAACATTGGACTTGGCAAATGTCACTTGGCTTGGCTTGGGTCACAAACTTTGACGGGCGTGAGTTTTACAACTCAATTCTAGCTGCCTGTTGCTAAGGTCTTCCACCACTAACCCCAAAGAGCTGTCCTCACTGATAGTCCAAGCAGTATCAAGACCTAGCTCGCAGGACGCCGGAAGCCGAAGCGAGGAACGAGCGTAGGCTGTAAGTCCCTAGTTGCAGCGCCTGGTTCGGCGGCTGTTGGGGCTGCTAATTCGGCGCTGTTCGCTTTGAAAACCAGGCGTGAATGAAAAGGGTTTGGAAGAACAACACCGGGGTATTGAAGCCGCCCGCTACGATGATTGCTTCGATTTCAGGCGGAGTTAAAGCCGCGATATGAAGCCGCCAGGCAGCACGCACCTTGTCGATCTCTTCTTCACTCCAACCAGAGCCTCCGAGCATTCGCAGCCACACTTCAAACAAGCCTTGATGAACCGGAGGCGACAGGCCCAGAACGAGATCGGAATTGATCAAAATTCCGCCTGGACGAAGGCGTTGCGCGATTTGATTGAAAAAGTGGCTCCGCTCTTCGGCTTCCTTCAAAAATTGAGAGACCAAAAGGCAAGTCGCCGCATCGAATGGGTCAGAAGCGGGTAGCGAATTGAGATAGCCTTCATGGAACGTGCAACGCGAGGCGATGCCATTTTCTTCGGCCTTTTGACGGCAGATGTCTAGCATCGCAGACGCAGGCTCAACCGCCGTGAATTGACACTGCGGAAAAGCCCGCGCCAGAGCGATCATCTCCGTTCCGGTTCCGACGCCGACACACAGAATTCGTGCCTCAGCCGGAAGCTCGGCGAAAATCAGGCGCATTAACGAAAAGAGCGCATCGCGCCCCGACGCCCAAAGACCAGTTTTCTCGTCGTAGGAAGCCGCAACCTTTTGGTCAAATAGGATGGGTGACTGTTGGTTTTGCATGTTGAAAGCAAATGAGGCCGCGATTGATATTGTAAGGATTAACCTGACTCGTTTTCACTGAGCCTACTGAGGGCGGGTTAACAGAACTGCTGAGTTTCTGGCTCGCCCGCCCCTAGAAATGTTCTCTAGCTGTAGCCATCAAGGTTAAGACAGACTGAAAGGATCAACCTGGCTATTGTTTTCTCCGCACCTATCTTGACTACTTTANTGGAATATGGGTGATAGATTTTTTCAATAAAGTGCTTGAAGGCTAATTCAGCAACAAAAAAGTTACTAATAATTGTGCGAGGATGTTCAAAGCCGTTTAACAATGAAGTGGTTGAACTTTGTTGTTGGTGCAGGTGAAGGGCTTGTTGACCGAACGCTAAAACTTTACTGCTTTTTATTTCCCCTAAACTGCCCGGTTCAATTTTTCCCCTAAAAGCGACACAGGGGATATCTGCATATTCAGTGGGTGGTGCATGAGAAGACACCGATTTCACAAATAACCAGTCGGGTTTTAGCTGAACGTACAAGGTTTTGAAAGCTAGAAACTTGAACATAGATGTGGATTCAAAGCTTTAAACAACTTCTTGAAGTGCGATCGCGCCTTTCTGCTAGTCCTCCAACTCCAGACGCCCCCGAAACCCTGTCACCAAACGAAATCCATCTTTGAAAATGTGTATTTCTATTTGGTCGCTTGCCCAGGTAATTTGGTCTTCAAAAGCGGGATTAAAAATATGAACCTGTTGGTTGCGCGAAGAAACCGGAGAATTGGGATCGTTTAGCGCTAAAGACTCTACATAAGGGCCATCAATTAAAATATCGAGTTGTGCCAGTAACGCTTGGGAACCCTTGGGGGCTTGGTCAGATTGTAGTTCTTTTAAAGTAAAACCACTAAAAGACATAACGTTTAGACCCGCGCTTTTTAGCTGCTTTGCCAGTTCTGCTAAAGCTGGCGCTTGCCAAAAGGGTTCGCCCCCGGAAAAGGTGACGCCTTGATTTTTGGAGTTGCTGATAATTTTCTCGGCTAAGTCATCAATTGATATTAACTGGTTTATTTCAAAAGACCATGAGGCGGGGTTAAAACAGCCAGAACAGGCACGGCTGCACCCTTGTACCCACACGACTGCCCGACAGCCGGGGCCGTTGACTTCGGATTCATCCACATAGCCCATAATGTTGAGATAGCCGGGGGGAATTTCAATCGCAGGTTGAACGGTGGAGTAGTTCATGAGGGTGACTTGCACGAGGCTCAGAAGTGGATATATTTTAAGCGGGTTTTGCCGTTCCAAGGGAGGAGGTTAGCGGCGCAAAACTGAGGAGGGGTGGCACTTGTTGCCATTAAGACAATCTAAACATTGTTTAATCAAAACTTTAGGCGGCGAGGATCGAATGATTTTGCTAAAAGCCAGTCACTTGCACAAGTCCTATCAAGAGAAGGGACGGCAGTTTACGGCGGTACGGGATGTTTCTTTGGAAGTGAAGGCGGGTGAGGTTCTGGCGTTTTTGGGGCCGAATGGGGCGGGTAAGACGACGACGATTAAGATGATTGCGGGGTTGATTTATCCTGATGGCGGATGGGTGAGAATTGGCGATCGCGATCCTCACCGCGACTCTCAGGCGTTACGCTGGTTAGGGGCCGTTTTAGAGGGCAACCGCAATGTCTACTGGCGGCTATCCCCCCAGGAGAATTTAGAGTATTTTGGGGTATTGCGCGGTTTATCGCCCAAGGTGGCGCGTCAGCGGGCGATGGCGCTGTTGGAACGCTTTCACCTCCTCGATAAGCAACGCACGCGGGTAGACCGTTTATCGCGGGGAATGCAGCAGAAATTGGCGATCGCAGTTGCCCTCATTCACCAGCCGCAACTGTTACTTTTAGATGAGCCAACGTTGGGTTTAGATGTTGAGGCGACGGAAGATATTAAGCGACTGGTGCGCGAAATTGCCCAAGAAGGCTGCGGTATTATTCTAACGACGCATCAATTGGCGATCGCCGAAGAACTGTCTGACCGAGTTGCTATTATTAACCAAGGGGAAATTGTCGCGGAAGAACCCACCTCAGAACTGATCCGCCAGTTTTCCGGCCAATCTTACCACATTGAACTGGAAACTCCTCTCGATTCGCAACGCCAAGCGCAACTTACCGCGTTGGGGGTGGAGTGTCTCACCGCCCGAACCCTGCGCGTTTTGCAAGGCGAAAGCCTTTACCCGGTTTTAGAGATTCTTAAACCTCTGGCTTTGATGCGGGTGGAGAAAGAACAAGCGACTTTAACCGATATCTTTTTGAAACTGGTGCGAGAAAATCGAAATGTTTAATCTACTGCTAGCAGAACTCAAGCGAGAATGGATTATCCTGCGACGCTATTTTACTGAAACCATTGCTTTAATTATCGGGCTAGTGGTAGCATTTTACGGGATTTTTCAAAGCGCCCGGTTTATTGCAGGGCCTGGGATTTCTTTGGGCGATCGCGCTGACTCCCTCGTGATAGGATACATTCTCTGGTCAATGTCGATCTTTATTCTGGGGAATATTGCCGGAGGGTTGCAACAAGAAGCCCAGACGGGAACCCTGGAACAACTGTTTATTTCCCCGTTTCGCGCTTCCCAGATTTTTCTGATCCGGGCAATTGGTAATTTAACGATTCAACTGTTCCTCAATGCCCTGATGTTGCTAATTGTCATGGGGATAACGGGGGCGCGCCTATCGTTTCCCCCGGTTTTAATCTTACCTCTGGCTGCTGTTCTCTTGGGAGCCTATGGGCTAGCGATGGCGATGGGTTCTTTAGCTCTGCTGCTGAAACGGGTGCAGCAAGTTTTGGGGATTTTTCAGTTTTTGCTATTTTTTGTGTTGATGGTGCCGACGGAAACCTGGTCTAATTCCCTGCGGGGGTTGGGTTGGGTGCTGCCGATGACGCCCGGTGCGGAATTGTTGCGTTCGGTGATGGCGCGGGGTGAAGCTTTGCAGGCTGGGGCAGTGGCGATCGCCCTTTTAAACGGGGCTACCTATTTTATCTTAGGATTGCTGCTTTTTAGGATAGCAGAACGCGAGGCAAAACGGCGCGGCAAATTATCGGGATATTGACGTAAATAAAGGTGACTGATTTTTAACTTCTGTTAAAAACCTGACAACAATTGTATCGCTGCAATCGCGATCGGCGAGAACAACAATAAAGTGAGAACTATCAGAGATTGAACTTGAATGGGCTGACCGTTCTGGACGTTAAGACCCTCCTCTACAGAGGCCCCGCAGGTTCTCCCCCGCGAGACTAAGGAAGGAAATTGAATGGACATTTCTCCTAAAACGATTTATCACAATCTCCGCTGGCTTGATAGCGTGGATATCGCCACAAGCGCTGCTTATCGTCAACTGGCTCAAGATGCGATCGCCGATTCTGAAATTAGCTTAACCTGGCGACAAGCCATCTCCGATCGCCTCAACCGTGCTAACCATTTATTAGCGATGCTGACCGTAGGTGGAGAAGATAGTTACTAAAGTTCAGAATTTGATCCTCGTTTTGTCTGGAAAAGCTAACAATAGAACCGACCCAATCTTGATTTAATGGATATCCTGTAACTTGTCCGATTGATGGCATCGGACACTTTTTTTTCTCTATAGAACGCGATCGTTGAATGTGAAAAATAGCTAAGAAACGCCCCTGGAAAGTCTGACAATTTTCTTAAAAACTGCCCCCAAAACGGCTTTTTATTAGACAATCCAAATAAATCACCATCCCCATTTCCCCCCTCTAAATCTTCCTCCTTTGCTCTTTTTAGGCGATTACAGAATGAACAGCAACAAAATGCCACCCAAACAGGGTCTATACGATCCGCAGTTCGAGCGCGATGCGTGTGGTGTCGGGTTCATCGTCCATCAAAAAGGGAAAAAATCCCACGACATTGTAGAACAAGCCCTCACCATCCTCTTGAACCTCGATCACCGGGGGGCGTGCGGTTGCGAAATGAATACGGGTGACGGCGCGGGCATTTTAATGCAAGTCCCCCACAAATTTCTGCAAAAAGTGGCAGCCGCCGAAAATCTTAGCTTACCCGAACCCGGACAATATGGAGTGGGTAGCATCTATACCTCACCCGATCCCGCAGTCAGGGCGAAAAGCCGAGAAATCTTTGCTCAAATTGTCGCCGAAGAAGGTCAACAAGTCATCGGCTGGCGCGATGTTCCTACCGATAACTCAATGATGGGGAACACCGCCAAACACAGCGAACCCTTCATTGAACAAGTCTTTATCCAACGCGCCGCCAACTTAGCGGATGAATTGGCCTTTGAGCGCAAACTTTACGTCATTCGCAAACGCGCCCATAATGCCCTGCGCGCCTCCCAGGTTAACCCCTATTGGTATCCGTGCAGCCTCTCCTGTCGGACAATGGTCTACAAGGGAATGCTGATGCCCGTGCAAGTGGGGCAATATTACCCCGAACTGCACGATCCCGATATGGAAAGCGCCTTAGCGTTAGTCCATTCTCGCTTTAGTACCAATACCTTCCCCAGTTGGGAACGCGCCCACCCCTATCGCTACATTGCCCATAACGGCGAAATTAATACCCTGCGGGGCAATATTAACTGGATGCACGCCCGTCAGTCGTTGATGGAGTCGGAATTATTCGGCGACGACCTGAAAAAAGCCCATCCGCTGATTAATATTGATGGCAGCGACTCATTAATTTTTGATAACGCCTTAGAATTGCTGGTTTTGGCATGGGGGAGCGATCGCCCTGCCAAAACCAGAGATGGAGTCGGAATTATTCGGCGACGACCTGAAAAAAGCCCATCCGCTGATTAATATTGATGGCAGCGACTCATTAATTTTTGATAACGCCTTAGAATTGCTGGTTTTGGCAGGGCGATCGCTCCCCCATGCCATGATGATGATGATTCCCGAACCCTGGGCAAATCACGAGTCGATGAGCGATGAGAAAAAGGCGTTTTACGAGTACCATTCCTGTTTAATGGAACCGTGGGATGGTCCGGCCTCCATTGCCTTTACCGATGGTCGCAGTATTGGTGCAGTCTTAGACCGCAACGGTTTGCGCCCCTCGCGCTACTATGTCACCAAAGACGATCTGGTGATTATGGCTTCCGAAGCCGGCGTCTTACCCATCGAACCGGAACGCGTCGCCCTCAAAGGTCGCCTGCAACCGGGGCGGATGTTCTTAGTTAGCCTAGAAGAAGGTCGGATTATTGCCGATGAGGAAATTAAAACCCCCATCGTCACCGCCCATCCCTACCGCGAGTGGATCGACCAGAATATGGTGGAATTGCCTAAACTGGAGGCACCGAAAGGGATCGAAGCCGCTACTGAAGGACAGTCTTTAATTCAAAAGCAAATTGCCTTTGGCTATACCTTTGAAGAGTTGCGCCTGCTCCTGACACCGATGGCGCGGGATGGGGTAGAAGCCGTGGGTTCGATGGGTTCCGATACGCCGCTAGCAGTGCTATCCGATCGCCCCAAACTGCTTTACGATTATTTCCAACAACTGTTTGCTCAGGTGACAAACCCCCCCATTGACTCCATCCGCGAGGAAATTGTCACCTCCGCTGAAACCACCATTGGTAGCGAACGCAATTTACTTAAACCCGAACCGGAAAGCTGTCGGCTCATTGAGTTAAAAACGCCGATTTTAAGTAACGAAGAGTTAGCCAAGCTCAAGCATATTCGCGAACCGGGCTTTCAATCGATGACGCTGCCAATCTTCTTTAACCCTAAAGAAGGGGTGCAGGGTCTAGAGGCGGCGCTGGAGAACCTGTTTGCAGCCGCGAGTCAGGCGATCGCCAACGACGTGAATCTCATCATTCTCAGCGATCGCGGTATCGATGCCGAAAATGCCCCTATCCCCGCCCTATTAGCCGTCTCAGGCTTGCATCACCACCTGATCCGCGAAGGGACTCGCACTCGCGTGGGGCTGGTTCTAGAGTCGGGAGAACCCCGCGAGGTGCATCATTACGCCACCCTGATCGGCTATGGTTGCGGCGCAATTAACCCCTATTTAGCCTTTGCCACCATTGGCGATGCGATCGCCCAAGGCTTAATAGTCAACGTTGAGGAAAAAACGGCTTACAAGAATTACATCAAAGCCGCAACCAAAGGCGTTGTTAAAGTAGCCTCTAAAATTGGCATCTCCACGATCCAAAGCTATCGCGGCGCGCAGATTTTTGAAGCTATTGGCTTAAATCAATCGGTTGTTAACCGCTACTTTACTTGGACTTCTTCCCGCATTGAAGGGGCCGATCTAGAAGCGATCGCCACCGAAGCGATCTTACGACACAGCCACGCCTTCCCCGACCGCGACGTTAACGGTCATACCCTCGATGTTGGGGGCGAATACCAGTGGCGCAAAGATGGAGAAGCCCACCTATTTAACCCGCAAACCATCCATAACCTGCAACGCGCCGTCCGCGAGGGCAATTACGACCTGTACAAACAGTACGCGGCCCTGGTGAACGAACAAGACCAGAAACGCTACACCCTGCGCGGCTTGCTGCAATTTAAAACCCGCGAACCCATCCCCTTAGAAGAGGTAGAACCCGTCGAAGCCATTGTCAAACGGTTTAAAACCGGGGCGATGAGTTACGGTTCCATTTCCCAGGAAACCCATGAGACCTTAGCGATCGCCATGAACCGTCTGGGCGGAAAATCCAATACGGGGGAAGGCGGCGAAGACCCAGAACGCTATACTTGGACGAACGAGCAAGGCGACTCGAAAAATAGCGCCATCAAGCAAGTCGCCTCCGGGCGGTTTGGCGTCACCAGTTTGTACCTGTCCCAAGCCAGGGAAATTCAAATTAAGATGGCACAGGGGGCAAAACCGGGCGAAGGCGGGCAACTCCCCGGCCGCAAGGTGTATCCTTCTATTGCCAAAGTTCGCCACTCTACCCCCGGCGTGGGTTTAATTTCTCCCCCACCCCACCACGATATTTACTCCATTGAAGACTTAGCCGAATTGATCCACGACCTGAAAAACGCCAACCGCAAGGCGCGGATCGGAGTCAAACTGGTGTCGGAAGTCGGTGTTGGCACGATCGCGGCAGGCGTAGCTAAAGCCCATGCGGATGTGGTGTTAATTTCTGGCTTTGATGGCGGTACAGGGGCTTCGCCGCAAACTTCGATTAAACACGCGGGTTTACCCTGGGAGTTGGGGCTAGCAGAAACTCATCAAACCCTGGTGTTGAATAACCTGCGATCGCGCATTGCGGTTGAAACCGACGGCCAACTGAAAACTGGACGCGATGTGGCGATCGCCGCCTTACTGGGGGCTGAAGAATTTGGCTTTTCCACTGCCCCCCTCGTCAGCCTCGGCTGTATTATGATGCGGGTTTGTCACCTGAATACCTGTCCGGCGGGAATTGCTACCCAGAACCCGGAATTGCGGAAAAACTTTGTCGGCGATCCGCAACACACCGTCAACTTTATGCGCTTTGTGGCGGCTGAACTGCGGGAAGTTATGGCGCAACTCGGTTTCCGGACGCTGAATGAAATGGTGGGGCGAACCGATGTTCTAGAAGCCAAACAAGCCGTAGACCATTGGAAAGCTAAGGGAATTGACCTCTCGAAGATTCTCTACCAGCCGGAAGTGGGGCCTGAAGTGGGGCGCTATTGCCAAATTCCCCAAGATCACGGGCTAGAAAAGTCCCTGGATATGACGGTATTGCTGGATCTATGCAAAGGTGCGATCGCTGAAGGCAAAAAAGTCAAAGCCACCCTCCCCATCGCCAACACCAACCGCGTTGTCGGCACGATCCTCGGTAATGAAATCACTAAAAATCATTGGGATGGCTTGAGCGAAGATACCGTGCATCTCCATTTCCAAGGGAGTGCGGGTCAAAGTTTTGGCGCATTTGTCCCCAAAGGCGTCACCCTGGAACTTGAAGGCGATACCAATGATTACTTGGGGAAAGGCTTAAGCGGCGGCAAAATTATCCTCTACCCGCCTACCAATTCCAGCTTTATCGCTGAGGAAAATATCATTGCGGGGAATGTCGCCTTTTATGGTGCCACTTCCGGGGAAGCCTATATCCGAGGCATGGCTGGCGAACGGTTCTGCGTCCGCAACTCTGGGGTGAATGCAGTGGTGGAAGCTGTGGGCGATCATGGCTGCGAATATATGACGGGCGGAAAAGTCATCGTCATTGGCCCCACAGGTCGTAATTTTGCAGCCGGAATGAGTGGTGGCGTGGCTTATGTCCTCGACGAACAGGGCGACTTTGCCACCCGTTGCAATACGCAAATGGTGGATCTCGAAGCGTTGGAAAATGACCAAGAAATTGCTGCCTTGCGCCAAAGCCTAGAGAAGCACGTCCAATATACCCAAAGCCACGTCGTTAAGTGAAAGAGAGTAGATCTCGGTGGGCGCCGCATGATTAAAAAAAGAATAGATCTAGGAGG
>JAAHGE010000110.1 GCA_010672635.1 Desertifilum sp. SIO1I2
TCTGTGATTGAAATTTCCACAGGAGACCCGTATGATTCTGATTGGAACCTGCGACGATTCGACGCAAGACATTTGGCTGGATTGTATTGCAGAGTGGCATGATTTTTGTGTTACCCAAACCCTTGAACCTTGGGAACACTTGACGACTCAAGCTGGCTTATTTTACATTAGCAACGAACTTTACAATCGGCGTCAAGATCGTAATCTGCGTTCGCAGATGATGACGGCGAGTTAGAGTTCGCGCCCCTAAGGTGCAAGCTTTTCATCCTCAGTTTGTAACTTTTGAGACGCTTGCACTTTTAATCTGAGTAGAATCTAGGAGAAAATGCCCCTTTTTGACGTTTTCAATCTCAGTTTGAAGTAACTTTTGATTCAGAACCCTGAAGTTCTGTACCCGGAAGCCACAGTAAATCTGTGACCCCCGGATCGCAACCGCATTGGCTTAGGAGCGTGGTTAATTGACCGCGATGATGGGTTTGGTGATTAAAAAAGTGAAGGGCTGTATGCCATAGGGGATAAGTACATTCTCTGGCTTGCGAACGACTGAAAAACGTCAGGGGGGCTGCTAATTTGTCTTCGGTTAACTGATTTGCCCAGTTTTGAATATCGCGATCGCTCTTTTGGCGTTCTTGGGTCAGGATCGTAAAATCTGCGTATAATTCTTCAGCCAAGGACTTGCTTTCAAACGGGCGATCGCAAAAACGACCGAGCCACAACCGATCGGCTAAAAGGATATGATTAAGGGTACCGTGAATGGATCGAAAAAATGCCCCGCGATCGGCTTTTCGCACCTCATCGGGAAGAGTTTCGCAAACGGCATAAATTCGCTAGTTCATCCAAGTATTGTATTGAGCCAGTCTTTGAAAATAATCGCTCTTGTGCATATTGCCTAAAATAAAATTACGGTGCGAAGCGTCGCTTGCCAAGTTAGCCCCGATTGCGATTGATTATCCGCATGATTGACTAAGATCGCTGACGGAGTAATGCTAAGGCGATCGCTTAAACTCAAATTATAAAATACCTCAAAATTGGTTTGAGTTGAGTTGCCCAAATTGCGTTCGATAAACGGTTGACCTAAAGCAATTCCCGCCGCCGTTCCAGGAATCAGAAAATCGCGAACGCTAAACCCCACCGCCCAAGATTTCGGCTGTAAATCTAAATCGCGTCCGAGTTGGCGATGATACCCTTCATAGCTGCCAATTCCAAAGCGACCAAACGCCCCAAAAAAGCGATTAAACGACCATTCTGCATTGACACCAAACGCATTCACCTCAGTCTGGTCGAGATTGGCCCGCGTATATTGCAGCCGCAGCGCTAAAGGGCTGTTTGGGGTATATTCTACCTCCACCGAACCCTGATAGCGATCGCCAAACCAGCCGCGATTCGGAGAATCGGCATCGGAAGCAATATACAACGCATTCACCGCAAACGGCGTATTATTCAACCGCCAATTCACTGCAATTCCCGCCCCAGGATTGCGATCGATTTGATTTTGGACGATTAATGGATTATTGATAAAAAAGCTAGAGTTAAAATCTAATGCCTCATTATTCGCAAAGCGATTGCGGTCAATAAAATCCCTCGGAACCATACGAGGCCCCACAGAAATCGCCAAATTCTCTAGGGGTTGAAAACTGTAATAGAGGCGATTGAGTTGCACTCCCGAATCTGCCCCAACATAGTCTAATCCCCCCCCATTGGCTAAAAGCCCCCTCGTCCCTAAAAAATTCTCGCCCTCTGCGTGAACTAAACCCACGCTATCCTCACCATTATTCCCGGCTTCCAACTGCGTCACCAGTAAATGACGGTTTTGCCAACTGCTGAGTAAATTCAGGCGAACGCGAGACACCAAGGTACTATTTTCGCTACCCCCCGTCAGGGCCATAATCGCTTCGCCATCGAGTTGAGTCGTGGCTGAAAAGCGGGTATTTTCCAGCGCTAGCAAGCGAGTATCGATATTATCGAGGCGCGATCGCACTTGGTCAAGAGCAGCCTGATAATCTTGTTGCAAGCGCTGTAAAGTTTGCAAATCCTCTTGAGTGAGGAGAGTTGCAGCCCCCCCTAACTCCTCAATCCGATTGAGAACTGTATTTAAAGCCGCCGCAAACTCGTAGCGAGACAGGGGGCGATTTCCCCGAAACGTCCCGTCGGGATAGCCTGCAATCACCCCATAGCGTTCTACCAACGATTGCAAGGCTTGGTAAGCCCAATCCGTCGGCTGTACATCCGATAGCTGAGAGACCGAAGTCACTTGGGCTTTAGCAGGAACCTCAGATAAGGCTAGGATGCCCAAACTCAGCAAGCAAGCCCCAAACCAGCAAACTGAAACATTGGTCTGCAAACCTGCGGATTTCACGATTCACTCCTACACAAAAGCTTTGGGCAACCCGACTGCAAATTAACCGTTAGCGAGTCGCAACTTCTGCATTCTTCTCAGAAGTCTGGTTCGCCGAACCCTGAGTTCCCAACTGGATTAACTCCACCTTATACCCATCTGGGTCTTCCACAAAAGCAATCACCGTCGAACCATGTTTCATCGGGCCGGGTTCGCGCACAACCTTACCGCCACGGGCTTTAATTTCTTCGCAGGTTCTGTAAATATCATCTACCCCCAGGGCAATATGACCGTAACCCGAACCTAAGTCATAACTTTCCGTATCCCAATTGTGGGTTAACTCCAGAACGCTATGGTCAGACTCATCGCCATAGCCGACAAAAGCTAAAGTAAACCGACCGCCGGGGTAATCTTTTTGGCGTAAAAGTTTCATCCCCAAGAGGTCGCAATAGAACTTTAAGGAGGTTTCTAAATTGCCAACTCTGAGCATGGTATGCAATAAACGCATAAGTCAATCCCAAATACTTTACTAAATATCAATCCATTAGCGGACACACAGCGTTATTCTAACTAACCGACCGTGACAAAATTCCTAAATTTCTGGACACTTGTATTTTTTGGACTCAGGAAAGATTATGTTAGATATCTCAGAGACAGCGATCGCCGATATTCATGCTAGAGAAATTCTCGACTCTCGCGGTCGTCCCACGGTAGAAGCCGAAGTCTATCTGGTTAACGGCGCAATGGGACTCGCCCAAGTCCCCAGCGGCGCTTCTACAGGCACCTACGAAGCCCACGAACTGCGCGATGACGAACGGCGCTATGGCGGAAAAGGGGTATTTAAAGCGGTGCGAAATGTGAACGAGAAAATTCGCGATCGCCTTTTAAATCTCGACGCCCTCAATCAAACCTTAATCGATCGCACCATGATCGATCGCGACGGTTCCGCCAACAAATCGAACCTGGGTGCAAACGCCATTCTCGCCGTTTCCCTCGCTAACGCTAAAGCCGCCGCCGACGCCCTCGCCCTCCCCTTGTATCGCTACCTAGGAGGGCCTTTAGCCAACGTTCTCCCCATTCCTTTAATGAACGTCATCAACGGGGGGGCCCATGCTGCTAATAATGTAGACTTTCAAGAATTCATGATCGTCCCTGTGGGTGCGCCAACCTTCAAAGAAGCCCTCCGTTGGGGCGCAGAAGTGTTTGCTAGCCTCAGCAAGGTTCTCGACCAAAATGGCTTGCTGACAGGCGTTGGCGATGAAGGGGGATTTGCTCCCAACCTGGAATCTAACCAAGCTGCTCTAGAATTTTTAATGAGCGCGATTGAAAAAGCGGGTTACAAACCGGGTGAAGAAATTGCCCTCGCCTTAGATGTGGCCGCTAGCGAATTCTACGAAAACGGTCAGTATATCTATGATGGCGCGCCCCATTCTCCTGAAGAGTTTATCAATTATCTCGGACAACTGGTCGAACAATACCCAATTGTGTCGATTGAAGATGGCTTGCATGAGGAAGACTGGGAAAACTGGCAGCAATTAACCGCTAAAATCGGCGATCGCGTTCAGCTTGTCGGCGACGATCTATTTGTTACCAACCCCAAACGCCTGCAAAAGGGAATCGAACTCAACGCCGGAAACGCTATTTTAATTAAACTCAATCAAATTGGCACCCTTACCGAAACCCTAGAAGCGGTCGATCTCGCCACGCGCCATCGCTATCGTTCAATTATCAGCCATCGTTCTGGCGAAACTGAAGATACCACGATCGCAGATCTCGCCGTCGCCACCCGCGCCGGACAAATTAAAACGGGTTCTCTGTGTCGCAGCGAACGGGTTGCGAAATACAACCGCCTCCTCCGCATTGAAGACGAACTTAAAGATCAAGCCGTCTACGCGGGAACGATTCCCTCCCTGGCGCTGAACCGCAAGGGTTAACGTAGAGGATGTGTAGAGACGTTCTGTCGGGAATGTCTCTACTAGGAATGCTGCGTGAAAGGATTGAAATGAGTACAACTCAACCATTACACATCAAGATTCCCCAAGAGGCGATCGCCCAATTTTGCCAGCATCACTACATCCGCAAACTCTCTTTATTCGGTTCGGTACTGCGAGATGATTTTACCCCGGATAGCGATATTGATTTTTTAGTTGAATTTGAGTCCGGAAAAACTCCGGGGTATTTTGAGCTAGTCAGCATGGAAATGGAACTTTCAACGCTTCTGGAGGGGAGAAAGATAGATTTGAAAACGCCTAATGAGCTAAGTTGTTATTTCCGAGATCGAGTAATCGCTCATGCTGTGGTGCAGTATGACAGCCATTGATGATTTAACTCGCTTGCACCATATGCAGGATGCAGCTAAAGAAGCTCTAGATTTTATGTCAGGAAGGATTTAGCAAACAATAGAATGTTAATTAAAGATTTAGAGATTATTGGCGAAGCAGCAGGAAGAGTTTCACCCGAATGTAGAGCAAGACATCCGAATATTCCTTGGGCGGTAATAGTTGGAATGAGAAATCGCTTAACTCACGCGTATTTCTCAATCGATCTAGATATTGTTTGGAATACTCTCACCTAAAACTTAGCTCCACTAGTGGAACAATTGGAAGCAGTAATTCAGGAGGAGAGTGAATAATAAATGATGGGGACAGAGAACTGGAGGCTTGCAAAGCGCAGCGTCTCTACTCTCTTCCCCCATTTACCTTTAAGCGAACTGTTTGAGGAAGCGCAAATCGCTACTATAACAGCGGCGGATATCATCGATTTGGTGAAGAACCATTGCAAACCGTTCTACCCCTAACCCTAAAGCAAAGCCGGTATAGACTTCTGGATCGTAACCAACCGCCTTAAAGACATTGGGGTCAACCATACCGCAACCCATAATTTCTAACCAGCGCCCTTTCCACATCACATCGACTTCAGCCGAAGGTTCGGTAAACGGGAAGTAACTAGCGCGGAAGCGAATGGGGACATCGCCGAACATCTGACGGACGAATTCTTTCACCGTCCCTTTGAGATCGGTAAACGTTAAACCCTCATCTACGGCGAGGAGTTCAATTTGGTGAAAAACCGCCGAGTGCGTTGCATCTACCGTATCGCGACGATAGCAACGACCCGGTGCTACGATCCGGATCGGCGGATCGTTTTCTTCCATGTAGTGAATTTGAACCGAAGAAGTTTGCGTCCGCAGTAAGTTCCCATCCGGCAGGTAAAAGGTATCCTGCATATCGCGGGCGGGGTGATCGGCGGGCGTATTTAAAGCTTCAAAGTTATAGTAATCGGTTTCAATTTCCGGGCCATCAGCAACGGTATAGCCCAAGCCGACAAAGATATCAATTAAGCGGTCAATGGTACTATTGAGCGGATGCATATATCCCTGGGGACGATAGACACCCGGCATAGTGACATCCAGGGTTTCGGCTTCCAATTGGGCTTGAATTTGGGCTTGCTGGAGGGCTTGACGCTTTTGAGCCAGTTCGGTTTCGATTGTTGTTTTGACTTCGTTTGCCACTGCCCCAATGCGCGGCCGTTCTGCGGGGTCTAGCTTGCCCATACCGCCCAGGATTTGCGAGAGTTGACCTTTTTTGCCCAAATAGCTGACTCGCAGTTCTTCTAGGCATTCTAAGGTGTCAGTGGTTGCGATCGCCTTTGTTGCTTCTGCTTTTAGGGTAGCCAGTTGTGTCTCCAGGTCGCTCATCGGATTTTCGAGTTTAAATTTAAAAATTAAGAGTTCGATCCATGCTGAGTGTAGCGCGATTCGTTCCCTTTCTGGAGCTTTGCTAGATTGGAGGGCAGACCCGAACTCAATCAGCAATCTTTTCCATGCAACTGCTCATTAGTAACGACGATGGTATCTTTGCGCCCGGTATCCGCGCCCTAGCGAATCGACTCGCCGAGGCAGAATATGAGGTCATGGTTGTTTGTCCAGACCGAGAGCGATCGGCAACGGGTCACGGTTTAACGCTCCATAAGCCCATTCGTGCCGAACGGGTAGACTCTATTTTTGCGGAGGGGGTCAAGGCGTGGGCTTGTTCGGGAACTCCGGCAGACTGCGTTAAATTGGCTCTTGGGGCTTTAGTAGAGCGTCCGCCGGATTTTGTGCTTTCCGGCATTAACCAAGGGGCAAACTTAGGAACCGATGTTCTCTATTCCGGAACTGTTTCCGCAGCGATGGAAGGTACAATTGAGGGCATTCCAAGTATTGCCTTCAGTCTAACCAGTTTTGCGGATTGCGAATTTGGGGTAGCCGCAGATTTTGCTTATACCTTAGTGACGCAACTCGCTCAACAGCCTCTTCCCAAACAGATGTTATTAAATGTTAACGTTCCCGCCGTTGGGCCAGAAGCGATCGCTGGCGTTAAAATCACCCGCCAAGGCGTGCGGCGTTACTTTGATATGTTTGAAAAACGCATCGATCCGCGCGGAAAAACCTACTATTGGTTAGCCGGAGAAGTGTCGGAGGAGGTTCCGTTTGACCCCATCGCAGAGGTAATCGCCGCCAACATTCCCAGCGACGTTCAAGCCATCCGCGAAAATTACATCACCATCACGCCTTTGCAGTATAATCTGACCTACGCAGCAGGTTTAGAGAGTTTACAAAAGTGGGGATTGAGCGATTGGGGCGAGCGCAACGCACAAGGCTAGCATTAAGTTTGCCAAGATTAGAGTCGTAACGAACTATCATGAAACTAATAACGCCTGGTTGATTAAGTTGTGTGTTTCCTTCTCCGGGTGAGTTGGGGTTGCTCTACCATTCGTAGACTTGTCGTGGACTTCAGGCCTGCTGGAAAGCGATCGCTTTGGGAAACGGGCCTTCCCAAATTGAAAAACCGCGCCTGTTACGCTTTTAGAGAGAGCGATCGCCTGCGGTACGCTACGCGAACGTATGGCTCGGACTTGCAACGCATTTGTGAAATCAAGTAAACACCCATGTCTAACACGCAAAACCAATTTACGGTTCACTTCTGGGGCGTTCGAGGTAGTATTCCCTGTCCGGGCCCGGAAACGGTTCGTTATGGCGGGAACACCTCATGTATTGAAATGCGCGTGGGTGGCGATCGCCTCATCTTTGATGGGGGGACGGGTCTGAGAGTTCTCGGTCAATACCTCCTCTCACAAATGCCAGTGGACGCGCATATGTTTTTCACCCATTCCCACTGGGATCACATCCAAGGCTTTCCCTTTTTTGTTCCGGCTTTTATTAAAGGCAATCGCTTCCACATTCATGGGGTAAAATCGCCGAACGGAGCCACAATTCAGCAGCGCCTCAACGATCAAATGCTCCACCCCAATTTCCCCGTCCCTTTACAAGTCATGGCGTCCGAACTGAAGTTTTACACCATGCAGGTTGGCGAAGTGATGCGGATCGGCGAAATTGAGGTCGAAAACGCCCTCTTAAACCATCCCGGAGAAGCCGTCGGTTATCGCGTCAGTTGGCGGGGTCATGTGGCGGCCTATGTCACCGATACCGAGCATTACCCCGGCCGCTTAGATGAAAATGTCCTCAAGCTGGCAAAAGATGCTGATTTGTTAATCTATGACGCCACTTATACCGATGAAGAATACAGTTCCCCCCAAGGTAGTAAAGTCGGTTGGGGTCATTCCACTTGGCAAGAAGCCGTCAAAGTGGCACAAGCAGCCAACGTCAAAAAACTAGCCATCTTCCATCACGATCCCCTCCATAATGACGACTTTCTCGATCGGGTGGGTGAAGAAGTGGCCCAACATTTTCCTGAAAGCCTCATGGCCAGAGAAGGACTCTCGGTTCAACTGGCTTCACCCCCTTCTGAACTTGAACATAACTCAGAACATTCCCTCTCGAAAGCCAAAGTGTGAGGGCTGGGCGAAGCAATCTCTATTTTTTCAGGTTCCAAACCTGAACTTCCTTGAAATTTGTGTCAAAATGTAAAGCGTGTGGTTAACTTCCTCGCTCGATACTATTCTTACTCCCACTGCGGTTGCCCTAGGAAACTTCGATGGCGTTCATCGGGGGCATCGCCAGGTGATTCAGTCTGCCTTAACCGCAGCCACCCAAGCTGAAGTCTATCCGACCGTTGTCACCTTTCACCCGCACCCGCAAGCGTTTTTTACAGGTCAGTCCCGGTTATTGCTGACTCCTGTTGAAGAGAAAGTGCAGCAGCTTGAAGCAATGGGCATTACCCAAATGGTGGCTCTCCCCTTCGACCGCCCCCTCGCCGAACTGAGTCCCGAAGCGTTTGTCGAAACCATTTTGCTAGAGCAACTGCAAGCGAAATGGATCAGCGTCGGTCAAGATTTTCGCTTTGGGAAAAAACGGGCAGGGACCGTTGCAGACCTTCAGGCGATCGCCGCCACCCATAACGTTAAAGTCCATATCGTTCCCCTACATACCTGTAAAGAAGGGCGCATTAGTAGCTCTCAAATCCGTACCTCCTTAGCCGCCGGAGACTTAGCCCAAGCCAACCGCTTGCTCGGTCGTCCCTACAGCTTAATTGGAACCGTCGTTCAAGGGCAGCAACTCGGCCGTACCATTGGTTTTCCCACAGCTAACTTACAACTGCCCCCAGAGAAGTTTCTTCCCCGCCAAGGCGTTTACAGGGTACGCGTCACCACTGCGGGTTGGGAACAACCCCAGTTAGGCGTGATGAATATTGGCAACCGTCCCACCGTCGATGGCGTTCAGCAAACGATAGAAGTCCACCTCCTAGACTGGTCGGGCGACCTATACGGACAAACGTTAACCGTTGACCTAGAAGCATTTCTACGTCCAGAGCAAAAATTTGCTTCCCTAGAGGCGCTGAAAGCCCAAATTCATGCTGACTGCGAAACTGCCCGCCAGCAAGCCATCAGCGATTATGTGTTGGAGAGTTAACGAGCGCTAAGATGGGGAATCAAACGCGATTAAGCGCCTCTTGAAACGCTTCTAGCAAAACCTCATCGGTCATATTTTCCCCAGTCTGTTGCCGCATTTCCTCCAGAAAAACTTGCTTGGCTTGGCTGAATGTCGGATCTTTGCCAGAATACCCCAAAGACAAAAGCTCTCGATGGCGATACATCCAACCAATGGCTATACCGAGTAATTGAGAAGTGGGTTTGCTAAACACTAGTCGATTCTTGAATGGGAAGGCGGATCAAAAATAGAGATCCTTGGCCTAACTCGGATTCAACCGCGAGTTCGCCACCATGATTGTCCGCTACAATTTGTTGGGCGATCGCCAATCCTAACCCCGTCCCTTTCCCAACCCCTTTGGTGGTAAAGAGGTGGTCAAAGATGCGGCTTTTGACCTCTTCACCCATACCGGGGCCATTATCTGCGATCGCAATTCGGACAAAGTTCCCTTCCACCGTTGTTTGAATCGTAATTTGATTGGGAGCGGCTTGAATTTCGGCAAAACTCCGCCCTAAATTAGACTCCTCAAGCGCATCAATCGCATTCGCCAAAATATTCATAAACACCTGGTTTAACTGACTGGGAAAGCAGGGAATGGGGGGTAACTCCCCATAGCGCTTAATCACCTCAATAACAGGACGCTTACTGTTGGCTTTGAGGCGATACTTCAAAATTAACAGCGTGCTATCTAGACCTTCATGAACATTAGCCGCGACTTTGCGATCGGTATCGGCGCGAGAAAAGGTGCGAAGACTGGTGCTGATATTGGCAATTCGATCGATTGCCCCTTTCATAGAATTAAGTAACTTCAGTAAGTCTTCCGAGAGAAATTCTAAATCAATCGCCTCAGCACTATCTTGGATCGCGGCGACTGGGTTGGGATAGTGCTGTTGATAGAGTTCTAGATGTTTGAGGATGTCTTGGACATAATCTTGACTGTTGTCGAGACTGCCATTGAGAAATCCAATGGGATTGTTGATTTCATGGGCGACGCCTGCGACTAAATTCCCCAAAGATGCCATTTTTTCGCTTTGGATGATTTGCAATTGGGACTGTTCAAGCTGTTGGGTATACATTTGAGCTTGCTGATAGAGGCGAGCATTTTCGAGGGAAATTGCCGCTTGGGCACAGAGAAACTTTAACAGCTCCACGCGATCGCTCGTAAACGCCCCAACCGCGACCTGATTTTCTAAATACAAAATGGCGGCTAACTTGCCTTGCTGAAGAACGGGGGCGCACAGCAAACTCTTCGGTTGATGTTGTTCCACATAGGGATCGCGGGCTAGGGTGGGGTGGGTTGTAGCATTGATGATGGCGACCGACTCTAGGTTGCGCTTAACCGTATGAATTAAGCTGTGCGGAACCTCTGGGCTATCGGATAAGGCGATCGCTTGAATCTGTACGGGACGATCGAGGACAGCGACAGCTTCCACAAACCATCGACCCTCGCGAGGCATGAGGAGCGCGCCCTTATCGGCTCCAGCATTTTCTAACACCGTATGCAGGAGGGTGGCTAATAGCTTATCAAGCTGAATTTCGCTAGAAAGGGTTTGCGAGGCTTTGAGAACCGTTGCCAAATCAAGATTAGCCAAAATACTATTGCTAGACGAAGAAGCTTTAGTGCTAGCCGTTGGCGTTAGGGTTTGCGTGGCAAACAACGTTTCTGTTGCTGACAACGAGATCCCCTGCTGTTGCAAAATGGGTGCTAGCAGTGTGGGATAGCGGCTTTCTAAATCTGCAACTTTGGCTTGAGCGCCCCAACGGGCATAGCAGTAATAAGCTTGTTGGAGGTACTCAGAGGCAATTTTGAGTTTGCCCCACTCAAGATAGAACTTGGCAGCCAGTTCGTTGGCGATCGCCTCTTCGGGTAGGAACCCGCTTGCTTGAGCTTGAGCGATCGCCAAATCGTAGGATTCAATTGCCTCAGATT
>JAAHGE010000111.1 GCA_010672635.1 Desertifilum sp. SIO1I2
TGGCAACATCAGCTTGCAGTTGTTGGTTATCTTCAAGCGGAATCATCCGTTCCATTAAAGTGCGATCGCGGCTTTGTTCTAAATTCAAGCCGGTATATTCGATCCAGCGATCGTTGATGAATTCTAAAAAACCGTTAGCTCTAGAAATCCAGACAATTTGGGGCATTGCATTCGCCAGGTGCCTTAGTTCCGCCTCGCTCTGGTGCAATTCATCAATAGCACGAGTATGTTCAATCAACGACCAAAGACGGGTGACAAACTCTTTGAGTAATGCCACTTCATCGGCTTGCCAGTGACGAGTCGTTTTGCTGTGAGCAGCAAGAGTTGCAACCCAGTTTCCTTCATAGACGCAGGGAATCGCAATAAAGGCATGAATGCCAAGGGAATGTAAATGGTCAGCAAAAGGTGCCGTATAGGGATAGGTTGTTACATCTGCGACAACGGCAGGCTGTCCTTGGCGAAAGAGATCGACCAGATCGGGCAGCATCAGATCTGAGATTTGATAAATTCCCACTAAGCTGGGCAAATCCTGTTTGCACCAATCTTGCTCAACCACTGCCATGCCTTGGCCCCAATAGATTCTGTCCCACTGACAGCGATCCACATTCAGATGCTCGCCCAGCATGGCGATCGCCTCTCTTGCCATTGCTTTAGCCGAGGACAGTTGACGCAATCGTCGATCGAGTTGATTGAGAACCTGAGCGTTCAGTTCAGCCCGTTTGCGATCGGTAATATCTCGCTGCGTGCCCCAAGCCCGTACCAGCTTGCCATCTTCAACAATTCCAATCAAGTTATTCAAAAAAATCTTGGGATTACCCTGGCGATCCACTTTATAAGATTCTGCATCCACCAACCGATAGTCAGCTCGAATAAACGCCCGTAAATGCTCCAGGTTACGCGGGTTGGACGGGATGAGGAAATCCGTTAGCCTCATCCCAATCAAGTCCCCAACAGAGGCAACACCGTACATCTGCGCTACAAGCTGATTGCACTCTGCTAAATAGGCGTATTGATAGAGATGTTGAATCTGCTCCTCCTCAGAATCGCCAACAGACAAGGGAGGCTCAATTTCAAAGCGCCAAATTCCTTCTGAACTTTGCTGCACAAATGCCCGATAGCGTTCTTCACTCCGCTGTAGGGTTTGGGCTGCCTCCCGTCGCAATTGAGCCAGCTTCAACATGGCCTCCACCCGTACCAGCAGTTCCCGCGCCGAAAAGGGCTTGATCAAATAGTCGTCGGCTCCTGCTTCTAGCCCTTCAATTTGAGCTTCTTCGCCAGCGCGAGCCGAAAGCATAATGATGGGCACTTCGCGAGTTTGGGGATCGCAACGGATCGCTTGCAATAAGCCAAATCCGTCGAGGTTAGGCATCATTACATCCGTCAAGACCAAATCTGGAACTTGCCGCCGAATTGCAGATAGTGCTGCCACTCCATCTGGCACCGCTTCCACCGCATACTGCTGATTGAGCAACCGACTGACGTAATCCCGCATATCCGCGTTGTCATCAGCCAGGACAATGCGAGCCGTTTGAGAGTTTTGAGGGTGATTGGTGGAGCGTTCTCGTTGGGAGTAGGGTGCGGTTTGAATGGCTGATTGAGAGGCGAACTCGCGACTCAAAGCGGAGAACTCAGAATCATTGTCCGGCAACCAACGCAGGGCTTCTTGTAAGTAGGAATTTGTGCCCAAGGCGGTTGAAGCTAGCGTCCGATTGGCACTCATTCGCTCTGGAGGTAAATGAGCGATTCCAGTGGGGATGGAGACTGTGAAGCAGGTGCCTGCTCCCTCGATGCTGGAGACGTGGACTGTGCCTTGATGCAGCTTAATGAGTTCTTGAACGAGAGATAAGCCAATGCCCGATCCCTCAATGCTACGTCCTTGCACCCCTTCAACCCGATGGAAACGTTCAAATAGGTGTGGGAGTTCTGCTGGGGGAATGCCAATCCCTGTATCTTGTACGGTTAAATGAACCCAATCGTTTGCCCACTGCAAGCTCACCGCAATTTCGCCTGCGAAGGTGAATTTAAAGGCGTTGGACAGCAGGTTGAGGACGATCTTCTCCCACATTTCGCGATCGATATACACTGCCTCTGGCAAGGGCGGACAATTGACGATCAGTCGTAAATTGGCGCGTTCAATCGCCGAACGAAATACTGATGCTAGATCTGCGGTTAAGGCAGCTAAATCTGTCGGTTCGTAGGATGCCTGGACTCGTCCGGCTTCAATGCGGGAAAAGTCAAGGAGGGTATTAACTAGCTTCAGCAATCGCAACCCGTTGCGCTGTATGAGTTGGAGTTGTTCTTTAAGGGTGGATGGGGGAATTGCCTCTAACGGGGAACTCTCGCGCTCCCACTGTTCCACACTGGCTAATGCCTCTTCTAATGGACTTAGCATTAAGGTAAGGGGGGTGCGGAACTCGTGGCTGACGTTGCTAAAAAAGACGGTCTTGGCGCGATCGAGTTCTGCGAGTTGTTCGGCGCGTTGCCACTCTTGTTCGTAGGAGCGAGCATTGGCGATCGCCATCGCAACTTGTCCGGCAACTTGATTGAAGAAGTCGCAGTAGTTATCGTTTAATCTGCGGCGCGGGCTAGCCACTGCCACCAGAACTCCAGTCACCTTTCCTTGTCCTGTCGCCGCAATTGGCAGTACGATCGCTTCCTGGGGTGGCTCTGGCCACGGACTACCGGGAAGGATTCCAAACCGCTCTACTAGATTGGCGATCGTTTGTGGCTGGCTGGTTTGAGCAACCTGGGCGATCGACCAAGGGTCGGTGGTCTCTGTTGTCAGAGCGATCGCTTCAGGCGCAATGGCACGATCTACGTCAACGTGGATGTTACTGCAAAGGCGAACGGTTTTGCCGTCTGGCTCCATCAGGTAAAGCAGCGCCAAAGGAATGTCGGCGGGATCGGATTTGAGAATTTCTCCCATCAATGCACACGCTTCCTCTGCCGTCTTCGCGGTTCCAGTCTTCGAGGCAAGCTCGCGCAAAAGACGGGCGCGGCGGTCGTTTAACACCCGATAGGTCGTCTCTGTCACGATGTTAAACACGCCATCCACGCGACCGCCCTCGCCCTGAATTGGGTTAAAGGTGTACTCGAAGAAACATTCCTCGGTGTAACCAAACCGATGCATTGCCAAGAGTTCGTCGTGATGAAAGGTGCCTTCTCCCGTCGCTAGAACCTCTGCTAGCTCTGGTCCAATATCATCCCAAATTTCAGACCAAACTTCGCGTCCAGGGCGGCCCAAGGCCCAGGGATGCTTGTCACCTACGATCGGCCGCCAAGCATCGTTATAGAGCAGTAAGAAGTCCGCTCCCCAGTAAATAGCAATGGGAAAGCGGGAATTGAGACAAATACTCAGCGCCGATCGCAAGCTCTGAGGCCAGGTTTCTATGGAACCTAGTCGTGTTTGCGACCAGTCTAGAGAGCGCATCCGCCTCGCCATTTCACTGTTACCTGCGAAAAGTTGTTCTACGGCTTGGTGATGCTCAGTCATTCTGTAAGATTCTGGCAGTGAGTGGGAGGAGTGATGGCGATCGCCCTCAGCTTAGTTTACTCTTTTTGCCGGAGTGCGATCGCGGTGGCTAACTCCGAACCGAAGTTTCCCAGGTCTACATGGGACAATATCTCAAACGCGTTCTCCAGCAAAATTCACCCCAAATCAAAGTCTAGAATAGATCGGTAGATTAAAATTTAAATTCTCTATTTCTGCTATGCAAGCTATTTCTGTATGAGTCATAAATTTGGGGTGTGATGTCGAATCATTCTACCTATTTACTCAGCTATAGGAGCTTAGGCAGAAAGTTCCAGTCTATGAATATTGAGGCGGAAAATATGAGTAACAATGATATTCTGCAACTGGCTGCTCGCTATGGACTCCAACTTTGCGATGATATCGTCTTTAATGAAATGGGGATTGATTTCAAAGTAGCATTTGCCACCGATACTCAGGGTCAAAACTGGGTGTTGCGAATTCCTCGTCGTCAGAATTTAGCTGACCAGATTGAACAAGAGAAAAAAATATTAAATCTAGTTAAAAAACACTTATCCGTTTCCGTTCCCGATTGGAAAATCGCAAATCCAGAGCTGGTGGCATATCCTTTGTTGGACGATAAGCCCGTTATCACTTTTGACCCTGAGACATACGAAGTCCTGTGGAATATTAATCCGAAAGATTCCTGCATCGTTTCATCGCTGGCTAAAGTTCTGGTTGAACTCCATCAGATTCCAGTTGATGAGGCTGCCTCAATAGGTGTAAAATTCCTAACACCTCAAAGGGTTCGACAAAAAGTTGCTGATGATATTGAAACTGTAAAGCGAGAAATAGGAATCAGTACCGAACTAGAAACTCGATGGCGAAAATGGGTAGATACCGATTACTTTTGGCCTGATTTTTCTACTTTTATTCACGGTGACTTATACGCAGGTCATATTCTGGCCAGCCCAAGTGGGAAGATCGGCGGTATTATCGATTGGTCTGAGGGGCAAGTGGGCGATCCATCTGTTGATTTTTCAGGACATATTACTGTTTTTGGGGAACAAAGTTCAAGGGATCTAATAGATGAGTATCAAAAATTTGGAGGAAAGGTATGGGAAAGTCTTTTTGAACACGCTGTAGAGCGTCATTCAGCTTCACCTTTAAATTACGCCATTTTCGCCATTAAAACAAAAATGGATGAGCATATCAATGCTGTTAAGAGTCAGCTTGGGGTTCTTTAACGGGGGAGTTATGGCGATCGCCCTCAGCTTAGTTTACTCTTTTTGTCGGAGTGCGATCGCGGTGGCGAACCCCAAATTGTTAGGGAAGCCAGTCTAATCAGAACCGAGAACAGGATTTATTGTGAGCATTTCCAATATTGCCAAACTTTTGCTACTCGCCGCTTTGTGGGGGGGATCGTTTCTGTTTATGCGAATTGCAGCCCCGGTATTAGGTCCGGTTTGGTTAATTGAGTTTCGCGTTTTATTGGCGGGTTTGGTGTTATTACCCCTGCTGGCGAGATTAGCCCTTTTAGGCGAGATGCGACGCAATTTTATCCCTTTGCTGGTGGTGGGGTGTCTAAATTCGGCGGTTCCGTTTGTGCTATTTGCGTTTGCATCTATTTCGCTTCCGGCGGGGTTTACCTCAATCTTGAATGCGACAGCGCCGCTATTTGGAACAGTGGTGGCGGCGGTTTGGTTGAAGGAGAAGTTAACGCTAACTCAAGCGATGGGTTTTGGTTTGGGATTTATTGGCGTGGTGATTTTAGTGGGGTGGAGATCCTTTGCGACAACGCCAACGTTTTTTATGGCGGTGGCGGCGGGTTTGTTGGCGGCTTTGCTGTATGCGATCGCAGCCCCTTATGTTAAACAAAATTTAGCAGAAGTCCCCTCATTGGTGGTGACTACTGGAAGTCAACTGAGCGCCGCTTTGCTGCTGCTTCCGGCACTTCCATTTACGGTTCCTCAACAATCTCCCTCTTTAACGGTTGTGGTAGCTGTAGTGGCTTTGGCGCTACTCTCAACGGCTTTTGCTTACGTGCTTTATTTTAAGCTGATTCAAGAAATTGGCTCAACGAAGGCTTTAACGGTTACTTATTTGATTCCCGCCTTTGCGATGCTTTGGGGAGGGCTTTTTCTGCAAGAATCGATTACTCTCTCTACTGTTTTAGGTTGCGCTCTGGTATTATTAGGAACTGCGATCGCCAATGATATCTTCCGCTTTCGGCTCAAGTCTCAGAGTCGTTAGGAAATGTCTTCAAAAGTGCGATCGCCCATTCTCCGGGTCAACTTTTTTATTGCATAAATTATGAACTCTCTACAGATATCAGAGTTTATTAGTCTCGCACTGCTAATCTAGGAGCTACTTCCCTCCTGCAATATCAATAAATGCACCTGTGGTGTAGGAAGCTTCATCGGATAATAGCCATAAAATCGCCTGGGCAACTTCAATTGCTTGTCCCCCACGTTTTAGCGGAATAGACGCTTTTACCCGTTCAATTCGGTTGGGTTCGCCGCCGCTAGCATGGATATCAGTATCAATAAAACCCGGACGAACGGCGTTAACTCGAATTCCCTCCTCTGCTACTTCCTTTGCTAACCCAATGGTTAGGGTATCAATTGCGCCTTTGGATGCGGCATAATCGACATATTCGTTTGGAGAACCTAAACGAGAGGCAACTGAGGAAACGTTGACAATAGAGCCTCCCGAACCGCCCTGTTTAATAGACATCCGTTTAACCGCTTCTCGCGCGCATAAAAAACTTCCGGTAATGTTAGTCATAAAAACTTGATTTAAACGCGCCGCACTCATATTTTCAACCCGCATTTGGGGTTCTAGAATCCCTGCATTATTGACGAGGGCGCTCACCCTTCCTAACTGTTCGTCTACCGTTTTAAATAAATGAAGGATATCCGTTTCGCAAGCAATATCTGCTGCAACTGCGATCGCATTTCCTCCTTTTTGCTGAATAGAGTCAACAACCCGCTGGGCGGCTTCTTGATGGTGAAGATAATTAACGCAAACCGCATACCCGCGTTCGGCTGCAAGATAGGCTGTCGCCGCACCAATTCCCCGACTTCCGCCTGTAACGATCGCAATTTTTTCCATAATCTACTGCTGATGAGTCCTTAATCTATCTTTGCAGAACCCAAGGTCATCCGTTCGCTTAACATCGCAGGTGCAACAGAATCATCCGTTGTACTGTATTGAGTCTAACCGTCCGAGACTCTTGAGGGAGATAGCGATCGCCACCAAGCAGGCAAACCCGGAAATTGGGAAAGCAACTATGCTAGGTTACAGTTAGCCTGCCTTACGCTCCTAAAACAGCAACAAAACTTGCTGACTTCAGGAGATCGGATATAAAGAGATTAATAAGGATAAGTGCGACTTGGCAAATCGCGCCTTGAAGTCAAGCAGAGTGCGTAAATTGTTTTTGCACCCCTTGACATTTCGCTAAAAATCCCTAAAGTTGACTCCTTAGCCAAGCTGCTATCTGCGTGAATTTCCCATGTCAACCCTCGTTATTGTTGAATCTCCCACCAAAGCCCGCACCATTCGCAACTTCCTCCCCTCGGACTACCGCGTCGAGGCCTCAATGGGTCATGTCCGCGACTTACCGCAGTCGGCGGATGAAATTCCCGCTGATGTCAAAGCGGAAAAATGGGCAAACCTGGGGGTTAACGTAGAAGCTAATTTCGAGCCGTTGTACGTCGTCCCCAAGGACAAAAAGAAGATTGTCAAAGAACTCAAAGACGCCCTCAAGCAAGCCAACGAACTGATCCTGGCGACTGACGAAGACCGCGAGGGAGAAAGCATTAGCTGGCACTTAATGCAAATTCTCAAACCCAAAGTGCCCATTAAGCGGATGGTATTTCATGAAATTACCCGCGAAGCCATCCAAGACGCGTTAAAAAGTTGCCGCAATATTGACGAAAACCTGGTTCACGCCCAAGAAACACGCCGCATTCTCGACCGCTTGGTCGGTTATACCCTGTCGCCGCTATTGTGGAAAAAGATTGCTTGGGGTCTATCGGCGGGGCGGGTGCAGTCGGTGGCTGTTCGGTTATTGGTTCAGCGAGAACGCCAGCGCCGCGCCTTCCGCCAAGGGAGTTATTGGGATTTAAAAGCAAGTCTGGAAAAGGACAAAACCCCCTTTGAAGCCAAATTAACGAGTTTGGCCGAGGTGAAAATTGCCACGGGTAGCGACTTTGACCCCAATACAGGGCAAATTATTCAAGGGCGCAATGTCCGCTTACTCAATGAGGCTGAAGCGAGAGACTTGGTGGCCCGTTTGGAGGGTAAAACCTGGACGGTGACGGACGTGGAAGAACGTCCTACCACTCGCAAACCCTATCCTCCGTTTACCACCTCGACGCTACAACAGGAAGCTAACCGCAAACTGGGGTTATCGGCCAGAGATACGATGCGGACGGCCCAAAGTTTGTACGAACAGGGCTACATTACTTATATGAGAACGGATTCGGTGCATTTATCGCAACAGGCGATCGCAGCAGCGCGTTCTTGTGTCGAACAGATGTATGGCAAGCAATACCTCAGCCCCAAACCGCGCCAATTTAGTACCAAAGCCAAAGGGGCCCAGGAAGCTCACGAAGCCATTCGCCCTGCGGGGAGCAGTTTCCGCACGCCGAAAGAAACGGGCTTATCCGGTCGCGAATTTAGCCTTTACGATCTGATTTGGAAGCGTACCGTCGCCTGTCAGATGGCCGATGCCCAACTGACGCAAATTAGCGTCCAGTTACAGGTAGAAGATGCGGGGTTCCGTTCTTCTGGGAAGCGTATTGACTTCCCCGGCTTCTTCCGCGCCTATGTGGAAGGGTCGGACGATCCCGATGCAGCCATTGAAGACCGCGAGGTTATTTTACCCGATCTCAAAAAAGGCGATCGCCCTAAGTGTAAAAACCTGGAAGCCATCGGTCACGAAACCCAACCCCCCGCCCGCTATACCGAAGCTAGCCTCGTCAAAACCTTAGAAAGCGAAGGCGTTGGGCGTCCTAGTACCTACGCCAGCATCATCGGTACGATTATGGATCGGGGCTATGCTCAAATGATTAATAAGGCCCTTGTCCCTACCTTTACCGCCTTCGCCGTCACCACCTTATTAGAAGGTCACTTCCCGGACTTGGTAGACACCCAGTTTACCTCCCGTATGGAACAAACCCTTGATGATATCTCCACCGGGGAAGTCCAGTGGCTGCCCTATCTGCGAGACTTCTATCTGGGCGACCAAGGCTTAGAAACCCAAGTCAAGGAACGGGAAAGCCAAATTGACCCCAAAGCCGCCCGCAGCGTTGAGTTAGAAGGCTTAGAAGCTAAGGTATGCATTGGCAAGTTTGGGCCGTATATTGAAGTGGAAAACGGCGATGGGGTAGTAACGGCGTCCATTCCCAAGGATATGACCCCGGACGAACTCGACCCCGACAAGGTGGAAACCCTACTCAAACAGAAGACGGAAGGCCCGGAAAAACTCGGCTTGCATCCCGAAACGGGCGAACCCATCTATGTCCTAATTGGCAGCTATGGCCCCTACGTACAACTGGGGGATATCACCGAAGAGAATAAGAAACCCAAACGCGCCTCGCTTCCCAAGGGCGTGCAACCGGAAAATGTCACCCTGGATATGGCGGTTGGGCTGCTATCCTTACCGCGTCTGTTAGGCGTCCACCCAGCGACGGGGGCGAAGGTGCAAGCTGGGTTAGGGCGGTTTGGGCCCTATGTGGTTCACGACCAAGGCAAGGAGGGTAAAGACTATCGTTCTCTGAAAAAAGAGGATAATGTCTTGACAATTGACTTAAATCGTGCATTGGAACTGTTAGCAGAACCGAAGAAGACGCGGGGAAGCAGTCGTTCTAAGAGTAAAGAACCCCTCCGGTCATTAGGGGCGCATCCTAGCGATGAGGAAGCCATTAATATCTATGATGGCCCCTACGGCCCCTATGTGAAGCACGGGAAGACGAATGCCTCGCTACCGGAAGGGGAAACGGTGGAAAGCATGACGCTGGAGAAAGCCCTAGAAGCCCTAGCTGCGAAGTCTTCGACAAAGAAGTCTAGCCGTTCTACCAAGCGTAAAACGACGACTGCGAAGAAGAAGACCACGAAAAAGGCCTCAGCCAGTTAAGCCGCTAAGTCGGGGAAGACTTCCCGAACCGCAGGATGCACGATCCGATGACCTTGGACGTTCGTGCCTTTCCCAAGGGCGGGGTCTTGTTCTAAGGCTTTTAGACCCTGATTGGCTAGCTTGACGACGTAGGGTAAGGTGCTGTTGTTCAGGGCTTGGGTGGCAGTCCAAGGAACGGCCCCTGGCATATTGGGGACGCCATAGTGGACGACGCCCTCTTCAATGTAGGTGGGTTGGGTGTGGGAGGTGGCGCGTAAGGTTTCAACGCAGCCTCCTTGATCGACGGCGACATCAACGATGACGGAACCGGGGTGCATCTGCCCAACAAGCGATCGCGGTACTAAAATAGGGGCGCGGCGACCTAAGACCAGAACTGCCCCAATTAATAAATCGGCATCTTTTACTACCCGTTCAATTTGGGTCGAGTGGCTATACAGCAGTTCTACCCTAGACCCAAATAGGGTTTCTAGATACGATAGGCGCTCGACGCTCACATCTAAAATCTGCACCTGCGCCCCCAAACCGATCGCCATTTTTGCCGCTTCGGTACCGACAACACCCCCACCGAGGATCGCGACTTTACCGGGTTGGACGCCGGGAACGCCCCCCAACAGGACGCCTCGCCCTCCCTGCTGCCGTTCTAGAAATCTTGCGCCAAACTGTACTGATAAGCGTCCGGCGATGATACTCATGGGGGTGAGCAGGGGGAGTTTGCGATCGCTTAACTCTACCGTCTCATAGGCGATCGCCGTTACGCCACTGCTCATTAAATGTTCGGTTAATTTGCGATCGGCGGCTAAATGTAAATAGGTAAATAACAGTTGTTCTTTCTGGATCAGGTCATATTCAGCCGGTAAAGGTTCTTTAACTTTCACCACCAATTCCCGGTTCCAAGCCTCTTTTGGGGTTTTAACTAGGGTTGCCCCGCTTTTAAGATAATCATCATCTGTAAACCCTGCCCCAATACCGGCTGCGGTTTCTACAAAAACGCTGTGTCCGTTTTCATACAAAACTCGAACGCTACTCGGACTTAAACCTACCCGAAACTCTTGGTCTTTAATCTCTTTAGGAATGCCAATTTCCATCGAAGTGATTCCTTAGTTTTCTGTTTACAGTGTGCCACTCGGAGGGAGGGTGGGGAGGGGGAGGTGGGGAGATGGGGAGATGGGGGGATGCTGACACGTATAGGTTTATTACCTAGAGCGATTTTACTAGGGTTTTAGCCTTTGTTCTATTAGACGTTGAGGAGCTAAAACATTGAAAATCTGTTGGTTTATTGACAATAGAGTCAATTAGATAGACTTTCAGTCAAACACCTACACCTGTCAGCCCATCCCCCCCTCCTCTTCTTCCCCCCACCTCCCCACCTCCCCCTCCCCACCCTCCCTCCGAGTGGCACACTGTAAACAGAAAACTAAGGAATCACTTCGATGGAAATTGGCATTCCTAAAGAGATTAAAGACCAAGAGTTTCGGG
>JAAHGE010000112.1 GCA_010672635.1 Desertifilum sp. SIO1I2
TGGTGTCTCGCGCCCCAAGGGAAAACGGCAAATCATCTCAACAGTTTCGGCACGTAGAGCGACTAAATCGGCAGAGGGTTCTGCCACATCAAAAAGAATGTTGAGGGCATCGGCGGGCATATCTTTGGCGAGGAAATAATTAGCTTTCGCTTGGGCGATCGCCTCAGTGCTAGCTCCCTGCTGAGTCAACTCAGCCTCTAGTTGAGCTAAGTCAGTCGCAATGCGATCGCGCTCTGCTCCCATCGCCATCACTGAAAAGGGCAGTACATAGGTGGGGCGGGTATCGGAAGCAGTTTCATAAAACAGCCACTCGTAGGTATAACCGGGTTGCAGTGGATCGGTTTTAGCGATCGCCAAACGATCGGCATCGGGAACGGGCGAGTGGCTCCAGAGATCTGGGTTACTGGGTTGGGTCAGATCCGCTTCGCGTCTCACAGCAATGCGGTTCATCAACCCCTGCATCACAAACAAGGGCTGCTGATGCCAGATGGTTTCATTGCGACCCGGCGTGAGGATACATAAGCGTTCATTCGCAAGCCGATCTCTAGAACCGCGAGACGTGCCAGCCCGGCCTCGGCTGCGATCTTCTACCTCCTCTGCGTCTCGATTAAAAAAGTCAGTTAGGGATTGCCGCAGACTGGAAAAAAGGGGAGTCGTTTGGGCAGTAGTCTGATTCCACAAACCGACGGTAGCAGGAACAATGATTAGACTCAACCCGATGGATATCCAACAAATGTACTTCATCGGTTATTTTCCCTCCCTTAAAGTTGGTAAACAATAGAGCCAGATTGTCAGCGAGGGTAAAAGCCAGGGCAACAGCACCGCCCCACTAATGTAGAGTTGTAGGGACATTAACCCATAGCTCGCGGTGGCAGTCCCTAAGACCATCACCATATGGCGAGGTCTAGGATACGGCCAATAAAGGGTTAGCGCTTTGCCGCCCAAAGCCGCCACCAGAATCAGCCAAACATCGGGGATCGGCACCACTAGGCGATCGCTAATCAGGTGGTGAACCATATAGGCATGGGCTTCACCGCCCGTAATCGTGTCAGCAGGCCGGGAAGTGCGGTGGTGCCAATAGGAAAAAGCAGGAGGCGCGGGCATATTGTCTGCCCCATCCGCAACGAGTCCCGCCGCATGGTAGCCGCCAGGGGCGACGATGACAATGGCATCCTGCAAATCCGGCAGCAGATTAGGGTCTTCCCACAATTGCCAAGCGGGAACTGCCTCAAATACCTGTTGTGGCGGGATGGAAAAATCCAGCAGGGGTTGCAGCCAGCGTTGTCCCCATCGATAGGAAAAGTGAGTTAGGGGATGCAGGTAGGCGCGGCGGGGTAGATTGGATGCCTTCACCAAATGAGTTAAACCTTGCTGATGGCGGTGGTAAGCAACAGCCAATTCATAGCTAAAAGGGGCTGGCCAGTCTGGATTAGAGCGGCGGGGCAGGAAGCGCCACCAGGGTACCCAGCTATCTCCCGTTTGGATGCTATAGCGATTAATGACTTGGGGATGGGGATCTAGCCAAATTCCTTGCTGGCGGGTGGTGGCAAACACCAACTGGCTCTGATTCAGAGTCAGTGCCTGTTTTAGAGCTTGATTCAGGGCAACATCGTGGGCGGGTTGAGCCAGATCGAGAATGTAGTCAATGCCGATGACGGCAGCTCCTCGTTGGGTCAACTCAGTGACGACTGCCGCTAAAAGGGAGCGGTCAATGGGGTTGTAGGTGGTGGCCCCCCAGCGAATGAAGCTGTCTCCATCCACCTGCACCAGTACGAGAGGAGTGGATGGTGGTGGTGGCACTTGCCCAGTGAGTTCTCGATATCTAGCCTGCACCTCTACCCGTCGATCCATCAACCAAGCTTGGGGTACCCAAGACTCATAGGCGGGAATTAAACCGATCAGGGTTAGGGTGATTGCTGTTAGGGTCTCATGTCGGGTGGGCCGCCAGCGTTGTAGCCAAGATCGCCAGCCTCCTGCCTCTACTCGGTAAGGGATGGAGGTCGGATGACGAAACAGCGACGGCACCAGGTAGGCTGAGGGGTAGGTCAGATTTTGCTCGGCTTTGAGAAACTGGCAGGCTCCATGAAGTGCCTCTTGCACATTTTGTTGCTGAACCAGCCGTTGCAGCAATTGCACCAAAAACGTCTGGGCTACTTCGTTGTGGATGGGTTCGCGCATAATCGCCACCTGACTGAGACCGAGGCTAATCAATCCTTGAGCGATGTCTAGGCCACTGCACGAGTTAAACAAGGCAAACTGGAGTCCTCGCTGTTGGGCAGTTTGCAAGTAGGGAGCTAGGTCTTTAACTGTGAGGGCGGTCTGGGGCGCGATCGCAATCTGTCCCCCCACTAAGGCTGCCTCATTACTATGTCCCGCAAAAAACAGCACGTCCCACCCCAAGGGGTCGGCAATCGCTTCACATACGCGCTGCTTGAGAGCGGTTGGGTGTTCCCCAGGTTGCCAGCCCATGTAGTGAATGTCCATCAACCGTCGTTGAGCATCTAGGGCATGGCGTTCGCCCCTAAAATTCAGCCCAGTTTCGTCGCCTAAAATAGCGAGTACCCTTGCCTTGCCCCGCCGCCAAGTCTGCCGTTGTCCAGTCGTTGCTCGAATAGTTGCAGGCGATCGCACAATCTGTACTGGCGGGCCAAATTCCCAGGTTTCCCAGGGCAGCCGCGCTAGATCTAAAGGCGTACAGGTGAGAAACAACTCGACCATACCCTCAGTCTGGGCGGCAGACTGCACCTCCTGGCGTAGATCGTACAGTTCCCCCTGCTTTAGCCAGGTGTGAAACTCCGACAGCAGTCGCGCCTCTGCCTGCACCAGTTGACTGTGCCAGTCTACCGTCGATACAGCAACCTGACCCGCCGCCCCCACTCGACCCCGCAGGGCTTGCTTGTAGTAACCGATGTAAGCTCGCTGCCAAGCCTTGTACCGTGACAACAACCCCACCGGAAACATCGCGCTAGCGGTCAATCGTTGTCCCTCTCCCCAAGAGAGATCGAACAGGCAGCTTCGATCGACCTTGTGAACGGTGAGGTGGTAGGGCATGGGTTATCCCTCCTGGGGCTGAAAGACAAAAGGGGGCCAGTTTAGAGTAGCGCCGTTGGGCAGCTCTACAGAGACCGTAAAGGCTTCATCCCAAGTGCCAAAGACCTGGGCATAGAGGTGGTTGGTACTGAGACCAGGGGAGAGAAGATGATCGGCTAAGACTGTAGTGGCATCGCTTACCACCAGGCGGGTACCGGGCAGCATCTGTTCGTTCGGGGCGGGCCCCAGCACCAAAAATAAACACCATTCGGGCTGTAAACCCTCTAGGTGAGTCCAAGTGAGGACGTAGAGGCGCAAGGGTACCCCCGCCGCTTGCAGGTCAGTATAAGCCCCCCTTGCCATAGCGGGGATGACGACTCCAGTAGGTTCTAACTCGCGTAGTACGGTTTCTAGCGCTTCGGCGGGCGTATAGCCCGACATCATGGCGTGGGATGTTGATAGGGGAGGCAGCAGCACCCAGGTTAAGGTACTGGTAACAGTGTCAGCTAGGGTATCGAAGCGATCGCTCAACCAGCGCCCGACGTTGATAACACCCTGAACCGGCGACTGGGCTGGACTCCTTTGAATAGCAGTTTCCAACTCGATTGGGTTGAGGCAGTTGAGGTAGAGCAATATTTCTTCAGGAGAGATATCAAAGAAAGTTACAGGCACAGTATAAGTGCCGTCGGTATTCGCAGTCAGGGTATCTCGCTGCGCTAATAAGCGATCGCGGCGCAGACCGCAGAGTATAGTAACTTGGTCGGCCTCTTCTTTGACCTCGACCAGTAAATAGAGGTGGGCAAAGCTCTGGATCTGATCGAGACTGCTTTGGGGAATGGTGACTTGTCCATTGCTGAGAGTCCCCTGAGATACGATGCAGAGGCGAAAGCCGTTAACCGTCCCTTGAACCCCAGAATCTGGTGGTTGAGTGGGTTCATAGGTCAGGTTTAGCCCTGTCATCCCTGCCTCTAGCCAGTGCTGCACGCCCCGCAGCGCCATAGCCCGCAGAAACGCGACCCACTGCTGCTCTAGGTTGACCTGTTGGCAAATCTGCACTGCCCATTTGACGGCATCGGCTGATAGCACTACTGTAGTCGGCTGGAGTGGGTCAAACTCATCATCTAATAGTTCAGGAGAAGGACGCATAGGATTTAGACTCAAGATGGGAATGATTGGCGCGTTCATGGGGTTCGATCTGGCATAAAAGCATGGATTTCGGCGCAGAGGCGATCGCTAAAACGACTCTTTACTAACCGAGGTTTGGGGGATTGGGCCTCCGCTGCGGCATCGGCCATCAGGGTGTCTACTTGTTCAGCTAGTAGCGCTTCTAGGGTGGTATCGAGAGCGCAAAGGCGATCGGCAGAGACCCTATCTGCCACATCCTGCCGCACAGCCTCCGTCAACTTGGGAATCAATTGGTGGCGCACATCCGATCGCAGCCGTTTAAGATTGAGCAGCCGGGTCACTTGTACCTGAGAACTAAAACCAATGCAGGAGGCGATTTTGGCCATAGCCACACCCTCGCATAGGCGCAGGTAAAGCCCCTGGAGGTAGGCTCGATCCTGGGGTGGGGTGCGACTGCCCAAGCGAGCTATCTGAGCGGCGATGGTCTGGGTAATGGTCTGCCCCAATAACCGATCTAGCGCCTCGCGGTAGCGGTGGAGAAAGGTGGCAATGTCGTCCTCACTGTCTAGGGGAGAACTGACAGTTCCGGTTATGCGTTCCAGTTCTCCGTCATCCTGGGTTTGGTAGATCTGTGGATTGCCACTACGCACGTGGATGCGGTACTGGCGCAGTTGGCTGGCCAACTGTTTGAGTTGAGCTTTGACCGTGTTGGGACCCAGGGACGGTACCATCTGCTGGAGCTGTTCGGGCGAGGGATCGGGGCAGCGTCCGGTTTGACCGGCTTGGTGTTGGAGAATGCGATCGCGCTGGTATACCGCCTGGTAGCGCTCTAGCAGACCTGTCGCCCGCTCAATCTCAAAGTCGCTACAGAGGTGATATTCTCGCAAAATGCGCTGCATTCGATCTAGGTTTGTGTCGTTTAAGATCGCCCAATCGCTAGCCAGGTAAATGCCTTTTTCTAGTAGCAAACGGGTCAAGGCCGGGTGGCTTTTAGTCAGCCGACTGCACCAAGTACCCAAGCTAGCCCTAGCTGGGTCGAAGGTGGTTAAAATCTCCAAGCTAAAGGGGCGATAGGTGGGAACGGAATGACCCTCGTCATCTAGTACCAGGGGAAACAGATCGGCAGCCTCAAAGCCATAGCGATCGCCATAGCGCTTGGCCAAGCTCGCGCAGTTACTGCGAATCTGATGAGAGATCCAGCAGCGTAGGCTCATTTGGGCTAGGTCTTGGGATTTGCCCCCTTCCTGCCAGGTCGATAGCAACATCTTCTGTAGATTGCGATCGCTGCCCTCTGGATCGATTGACAAGTCGGCGTAGGTAGTTTCTAGCCAGATCTTGACAGAAGGGATCTCCAGAAGTTGCAGTTGACCAGCGCTAGTCAGGCGCACCAATTGCCAATAGCGAAAAACGTTATCCATGAATCCTGCAACATCTCAGTAGTGGCATCTCAACTTGATGTATCAAAACCTGCTTCAACGGAATTGTTAACTGGCTAATAGGGTTTTTACTTACAACAGATAACAATGAGTCTAGCTGCCTGGGATAACCATAGCTGACCTTACTCATGCACTCACGAAATTATAGTTCTCCGCCTTCGGCACCTATTCAAGGGTTATAGTCGATCCATAGGAGTCCACTGACCCGAAAAGAAAAAGGCAGCCCAGTAATAAGGATGGCGATCGGCTGGATTTTCCAAGGCTGCGAGCTGTACCTGGCGCAGGGCTTCGCTGCGTCCTTCCCCCTGGCGGAGACGTTCGTAGTATTGCTGCATCAGATCGGCAGTACGGCGATCGCTCACCTGCCACAGGCTCATCAACTGGCTTTGGGCCCCAGCCAGTACAAAGGCCCGCCGCAAACCGTAAACCCCTTCCCCATCAGCCACATCGCCCAGTCCGGTTTCGCAAGCACTCAGCACCACCAAACGAGTGCCTCGCAGGTTAAGTCCCGCGACCTCCAAGGCAGTGAGTACGCCATCTTCGCCGTCACTGTCTCGCTGGTTAAAACCCGCCAAGGCTAACCCCGATCGCAGCAGTGGATTTTCAACCTGGATAGGCACTTGGGACAATTCCCCAACTCCCAAGTTCATATCCTCTAAAAAGAATCCGTGGGTGGCTAAGTGCAAAATGTTCGGGCCCTGCACCTGCTTTAAGGCATTTTCCGTAGCCTCTGCCTCAGTCAACACCACCGCATCTTTTCCTAACAAAGGCTGAATTGCCTCCGCCTCTAGAGCGCTACCCTCTAAGGGGTCAAACCGCAGATTGGTCATATCTGCCGATCGCACCCCACCTCGACTGGTCGAGGCTATCCGTAGCGATTCCCTAACATCAGCAATATCAAAGTTAGGGTTGGCCAACACGACTGGGGGCTGCTGGCTGGGAACCGAGTGTTGCAGCCGTAATAAATCGCGCCCACTGGTGAGGTGAGTCAGGGTATAAGTTTCAATCAGGTAGCGGTCTCGATCGTCCACTAAGGCAGCAAAAGGCAATAGATTAAGCTGACTATCTGGGGAAATCAGTAGATGGGTAGCTTCCCCCAGATGGGTTTGAAGCGGTGCGAAGATCGCCCTATAGAGAGCCTGGGCTACAGGTTTAAGACGCTCAGGTGTGTAGCAAGGCGATGCCTGCCGCTCGCCACAGCGCATCACTTCTAAAAATCTTTGAATTTGCCCATCAATCTGGGTTGCATCCCCCAAGTCAGCCCACCGTAGCTCACCAGAGGGTAGCAGCACGTAGGCGGCGTAGCGGGGGTTGCCAAAGCCCCTGGTCGGCTAGTTACCACTCAGGGGGTTGATGGGGTCAAAAGGTCGATAGCGTACATACTCCACTAACGCTCCATTAGCTGGAAGGCGAGACTGCACATCTGCCAATTCCACAGGGGGAGTTTCCACGACCAGAGCCGCACTGCGACGAGCTAAGATCGCTTCAATATTCTCAATTTTGCTCCTGAGCGATCGCAATTGAGCTGAGGTTTGGGGAGATAGCGCGGCATCCCCAAAGGAGAACTCTGCCGCTTGCCGTCGCAGCCGATCGAGTTCAGTTAACAGTCGTCGATCTTCTGGGTTAGGGTTGCGCTCAAGCAACTCCAGAGTAGTAATGCCTGCCTCCAGCACCCGTCCTTTGCGGCGCAGTAGGGTGGTTGCTGCCAGTTGGGCCGCATTGCTATTGTCTGGGGCAGTATTCAAGTGTAGAGAAATCACGTGGTTGAGAGTATTGGCTACCGATGCGGCATAGCGTTGCCGTGCAGCTTCGTTTAGGGTAGCTAGGTTGCGGTCAAACTGCTGTTGTTCGAGGTCAATCCCTTCTTCCAAGACTTCTAGGGCGGCGGGGATGCGCTTCTGAGCTTGGTACAGGCCAGCGAGATTGTAAAAAATTGACACCCAGAAGGCTTGCTGTTCATCTCTATAGACGGTTTCCACTGCGGTTAATGCTTGACGGTAGGCGCGCTCGGCTTCTGCGTAACGTCCTTGGGTATGGTAAGCCAGTGCTAGATCGTGCAGGCTGCTTGGATTATCCGCGCGATCGCGACCTGAGACAGTTTCTTGAATGTCTATCGACTCTCGATAGAGTGCTTCCGCTTGGTCGTAGCGTCCCTCAGCTCGGTAGTCGTTGGCTAAGGATTCTAGCAAAAGAGCTTGGTCTGATGACTCATCTAAGGCTCGGATAGTAGCAAGCATTTGCTCCAGCAGGGGAGCAGCTTTATCGTGGCGACCTTGGGTGCGATAAAAGTTAACGACCGATTGTAAAAAGGCAACTCGCTCTCGAGATTTGCCCAAACCTTGAACAATTTCTAGCATCTCCACTAGCAGAGTTTCGGCTTCATCGTAGCGTTGTTGCTGTTGGTAAATACCCGCTAGGGCATTCAACCAGCTTGCGATCGCCCGCCGCGCCATAAAAGCATTTTCACCCCCTTGGGGAATGAGATTTTCTAGGGCTACACGCTCCCGTGTGAGAGCTGTTTGATAAAGGACGGTGGCTCTTTCTAAATCCCCTCGTTGGTACGCTATGCTGGCTAAACCATCAATTGCCCAAACAAGGTGCTGGAGATTGGGGTTAGACTGTGCCTGCAAAATACTGAGCGCTTCAGTATAGGCGCTTTCCGCATCAGTCCAGCGCTCTAGTTGGGTATAGAATACTGCCAACGAGATCAGAGGTTCTGCTAACTGAGGATGGCGATCGCCCAATTCAGTCCGCAAAGCTGCCATCTTCTCTTCTAAGGCGGGAAGCCAAGTGGTAATGATGCCACCCAATAAATCAACATCGGCATCCCTAGGAATGCGCGCATGTTCTCCTCGATAAGTAAAGCTGCTAGAGGCAGTACGGCCACCGACTGTACCCCACCTCAAGCGATAGTTTCCCGTGCGCCCTGGAGTGCGGGAACCCACTGTTACCTGGTAAAAACCTGCCTCTTCTAAAGGCAAAGCAAACTGAGTTGACTTACCACTTGCTGCCGCCAAGAAACCCCCTTGGCGGCTAAACACGAGGATGAGCAAATCATCGAGATCGTCACTGGTGACTGCTAGGTTAACAGTCTGACCCGCTACGCCATCAAATCGATGAATATTGAAGTAGCCCCCTGTCAAAGGCAGTCTGGGGAATTTTTGGAGGAGCTGATTTGAAAGCAGTGGATCTGTTAACTCAAGATAGTCACGATTATTGGCTTGCAGGCTACGGGCATCAAGCTGTCCAATGATGCTGTTAGGTAGCTCAGGCATCTTCTCGGATTGAATAGGGGTTGCTCTGCCTCCCTCTCTGAGCAACTGGGCGATAGTGTAATAGGTTTCCGCTTCATCATGACGGTCTAGCCAACTCAACAAACGGGCCACCTGCTCAAAGCCGTGGGGAATATTTGGGTTATTCGATGGAAGTCCCTGCTCCAAAATTCTCAGGACTTGTTTTGCTAGGTTGAGGGCTTCGTCGTAGCGTCCTTGAGCGTAAAGTTGATTGACCTCTTCATAAAGGCGTTTGGCTTCTGCTAGGGTAGGCTCTGCGAGTGATTGGGAAAGCACAAGCGAGGTTGCAGCCTGTTCTGGGATTTGCTCTGTAGGTAAGTAACTTTGAACTAGGGCGAGTCCTAGAGCCTGTCTGCCGAAGAAACCTACCAGCAGCAGTGCTACCATTGCGTGTTGTTGTCCCATAGTTGCTTTTCCAGCGCTCTATAATTCCCTTCAACCTTCGAGGGACTCCCGCCAAAAGCGAATCACTCTGGGGGGGGCAGATCGGTACTCACTTTCCAATGGTACAAGCTAGAGTCAGCAACGAGACCCAAAATTAGCCCCGTCAGCTTGCTAGCGACTAGAGAGGGAGCAGACTTGAGAATAGCTTGAAATCGGGCTGCCCCGTAGCTAGAGAAGATTTGAGCAAAAGTTTCAACGGCTTCAGTGGGGGTTTGCAAATTCCTTTCATAATCGTCAAACACCAGCGGTAAGTAGGTTTGAGCTATCCAAACTTCCTCTGAGCTTAATCCAGTCGCATTTTTATTAGTTTTGCTTTTTAAAGCCTTATAAAGCAAAATTAATAAATTTTTGAGGCCCTGCCATCCCCCAAATAGACCTGCAATTTGAGCCACTCGACTCTGGCTAATCTCTGCGCCTTGGGCGATCGCCATTTGAGTGAGTTTCTGTCCGGTTTCCAGCAGTGCAGAAGCCGCCTGTAAGATGCGGTATCGAGTTTGTTGTTCTTTGGGTGCAGCTTCCGGGCAAAGTTGGAACGCTTCTATCGTTTTTAGGGAAGCCCCCGGAAAAGCCCTCGCCACTGCCGCTAGATCGCAATCGCTCAGAATCCATAAACGTTTTGATTGAGGAACTAACTGCGATCGCAATCGACCCGCAAACTGAATTTGTTCGCAAACCACTTTCCGGCGATACCAAGCAGTAAAGGCGCTACCTGTAGCCGGTTGACCTGTGAGAACCTGCCATTGAGCCATCGCTGCATTAAGATTGATTTGCGGGATTCCCACAGCGATCGCACTACTGCAATCTTGAAACTCGTTAGAACCCCGATTATCGTGAAACCAATGTCCCAACTTAATCTGGGGTGGCGATGTTCCATTGCCGGTCGTCTCGCAACCCGAACGTTCAGCACTCTCAACGAGGCGAGCATAGGCAGAAAGCTTATCCTTAAAATCAATTAACCCCACCTGCCCAGAAGATTGAGCCAAAATTGCCTCAATAGCCCGATTGATACGTTCTTGCTGAGTGGAACGACGTTCGCGTCCGCATTGCCCCATCCGTTGAACAATTGAGATTGTTAAATTTTCAAACGGTAATGTTTGGGACGCTGCGGGTTTGAGAATTTGGCTCACCCGCAAGATGCGATCGCGCTTTATCCCTAACACCAGCGCTAAATCGTTCTTACTCAAAGTGGCATCCAAAAAAATTGCCTGACGGCTGGCTCTAATTAAATGACGATGGCGAAAATCAGCAATGATGATCTGAAGCTTGCCATCGATCGCATTCAGAAAGCTATGTTTGGATCGCAACGCCCTCAGCAGTGCCGGAAGCCAAGGTGGTAATAATTGCTCTCGAATTGCACTCACTAATCCCTGAGCATCGTCGCGATAGCGTTCGAGTAGTTCTTCTAGATTGCCTTCTCGAATTTCATCGTAGGCCGCCGCCACCTCATCAAGCGAAGTTGGCAAATCCCAAACATCAGGGCAGGTTAGCCATTGAGGGGGAATAGACCTCAACCGCTGTCCTTCAATCCACACCGACCCGTTTAGATACTGTTCTAGGTCTTCTACAGTCGGCAGTGCCGCACGAGTTTTGGCATCCCCTAATCCATGTTTGCTGGTTTGGCGTTGCAGCAAACCATTGAGCGATCGCAGTAGGGGCAGCACCACCTCTCGATGCTGAGGAAACTGTTCGCTAACTAATCGATAGGTTCGATCGACTTGAAACTGCTCGACTTCAAAGGTTTTGTTAGTCCGAAT
>JAAHGE010000113.1 GCA_010672635.1 Desertifilum sp. SIO1I2
GTTGTTATCCCCGAATCCTCTCAACCTTCCCTCGGATATTCTAGGGTTTGATAAGACTGACCCATCGCAGGACGTGCAGTTGCTGCTCTGCGTTCCGATCTCGCTCCCTCCGTTTAAATCTTAATTTTCTGTACATTTACGATGTAAATTAGCAGAATATTAATGATATTGATTGTTTATATCCCAATTAATTCTAGCTATTTTACTGGTTGCATCTTCCTATGAATTTCCTAAAAACCCCATTCACAAATCCAATCCGGCGATGCGAAACAAAGCGAATCGCGAGTTTCCCGATGCCTTCAATCGCTTCAACAATCCGGTAGGCATCCTGCCGCGCATTCACCTAAAAACGCCGCCGAATTGCTGATTTATGGATGTGACTGAAATCAAACCCACAACAATCCAACCCTCACAGACTGCCTTAGTCGAGGCAATTCCAGACACGATCTTTCGCTGTCGGGCGGATGGCACCTATTTAGAAGTTAAGCCAGCCAAAGACACTCACCTCCCCTTTCCCCCTAACGGCTTCCTGGGTAAAAAAATCTCGGATTTCCTCCCCCAAGCCCTTGCCGAACGATTCTTGCAAGCCCAAGCCCAAGCGATCGCCCTCAACGAAATCCAAACCCTAGAGTATCAGCTCCCAGACTCCCTAGAACCCGATGCCCGCCTGCGAGACTACGAAGCGCGGATCGTCGCGATGGGTTCTGACGAAACCCTATTCATCGTGCGCGACATTACCAAACGCAAGCAACACGAAGCCGAATTAGTCCGGCGATCGCGCCATGCAACCCTACAATCCGAAATCAGCCTATTTTTCACCCAAAGCGGTTCCCTCAACAGCTTACTGCAACGCTGCTGTCAGTCCCTCGTCCAACATCTCGATGCCGCCTTCGCTCGTATTTGGCTGTTTAACGCCAACAACAATTGCTTAGAACTCAAAGCATCCGCCGGCCTATACACCCACCTGAACGGCAACCATGCATCTATCCCCGTTGGACAATACAAAATCGGTCGCATTGCGGCCAAGCGCCAACCCTATCTCACCAACAACGTCTTCAACGATCCGCACATTAGCAACCCCCAGTGGGCGCGACAGGAGGGGATGGTTGCCTTTGCCGGATATCCCCTCATGGTTGAAGAGCAACTGATCGGCGTCATGGCTCTGTTTGCCTGCCATCCCCTAGAACGTTCCACCTTTAACACCCTAGAATCGATTGCCAGTCAAGTGGCGATCGCCATTAAGCGCGAACACGCCGAACAGGCAACCCAGCAATTGACCTATGCCTTACAACAAGCCCAACGGATTGCTCACATTGGCAATTGGGAGTTTGAACTCTCCAGCGAAGTTATTACTTGGTCTGAGGAACTGTTTCACATCTACGGATACCCCGTCGGCCGCGTCCCTACCCTCCCCGAAGTGCTGAACGCGATTCACCCAGAAGACCGCGATTTGTGGCTAGAAGCCGTCAACCAGTCGGTGAAGCAGGGCATTCCCTACTCAATCGATCACCGGATTTATCGCGGAGATGGGGAAATGCGCTATATCAACAGTCGCGGAGAAGCCCAATTCGATCCGAATGGGAATATTTGTAAGCTGTTCGGTACCGCAATGGATATTACCGAACGCAAGCAAGTAGAAGAGGCACTCCGACAGCAGTTTTTGCGCCAGCGTTTGGTGAATTCAATTTTAGAACGCATTCGCTCATCGCTCAATGGCGAAGCCATTCTCAAAACTGCGGTTGAAGAGGTTCGCCGCTTTTTACGCACGGATCGCACGGTGATTTATCAGTTTAATCCAGACTGGAGCGGGTGCGTGGTGGTGGAATCGGTCGGAGAGGAATGGATACCGATTATTGATTTGAATACTCAGGATCGATGCTTTCAACAAACCTACGTTCAACTCTATCAACAGGGTCGGATTGGGATTGTGGAAGATGTTTGCACTGCGGATTTACATCCTTGCCATAAGGAGTTGCTCAACAGCTTGCAAGTCCAGGCTAACTTGGCGATCCCAATCTTTCAAAATACATCCTCTACCAAGGATCGGACGACTCAGACTAAATCGAATCGCTTGTGGGGTTTGTTAATTGCCCACCATTGTCGGGGGCCTCGCGAATGGCAGGCGACGGAAATTCACTCGTTACAACAGTTGAGCGTTCAGTTGGCGATCGCCATTCAACAATCGTTACTGTTTGAACAGGCTCAAAGCGAAATTGCCGAACGCCAACAAGTGGAGTTAGCTTTACGCGAGTCGGAAGCCAGAGAACGGGCGCGCGCCAGACAATTGGCCCTCACCCTGCGCGAACTGCAAAGCACGCAAGCCCAATTGGTACAAACTGAAAAAATGGCGTCTTTGGGGCAACTGGTGGCGGGTGTGGCTCACGAAATTAATAATCCTGTAAGTTTTATTTATGGCAATATTGCTCATGCCAATGATTATATTGACGATCTCCTCTCGCTGATTGAGTTGTATCAGCACCACTATCCGCAACCGGCTCCGGCGATTCAACAGGAGATTGAGGCGGTTGATTTAGAGTTTTTGGTTAAAGATTTTCCCCGATTGTTGCACTCGATGAAGGAAGGGGCCAGTCGAATTAAGGAAATTGTGTTATCGCTGCGGAATTTCTCGCGCCTTGATGAGGCGGAGATGAAAGAGGCGGATTTACATTCTGGAATTAACAGCACGCTGATGATTCTTCAGCACCGTCTTAAGGAGCAAACTCAGCGTCCGGCGGTGAATGTCATTCGAGAGTATGGCAATCTGGTTCCTGTAGCCTGCTATCCCGGCCAGCTCAATCAGGTGTTTATGAATATTTTGACGAATGCCATTGATGCGTTGGAAGAACGATGTCAACAAGAGCGGAACTTTAAGCCGGAAATTCGGATTGTGACGGAGTGGGTGAGGAGTGCAGAGTTTGAGAATGCTGAGTTAGGCGATCGCGCTCTGATTCGCATTGTTGATAATGGTCGAGGGATTCCGGCTCAATTGCAAAAGCGACTTTTCGATCCTTTTTTTACCACAAAACCAGTGGGTCAAGGTACGGGCTTGGGTCTATCGATTAGCTATCAGATTATTGTGGAGAAACATGGCGGTCAAATTTCCTGTACTTCTCAGGTGGGACAAGGGACGGAATTTGTAATTGAAATTCCAACGCGTTCGGTGCGGCTATAAAGAGCTTGGAAGGCGTGCAAATTGTTGTGTAGCTTACTGCCAGTTTTGCGGCAGTTGTTTACAATGAAGATGCAGCGTTGGGCAAGCGGTAAATGTCTCACTCCTTGTTATTGGTGGCTGTCGATCTGGTGGCATTGATTACGGCCTGGTTGTCGTTTAAAGCTTTAGCCAAAAATTCTTGTTGAGTTTTCGGGAAAATTGTACTTGGGTGGTATTCTAGACCGATCGATAAAAAATTTTGAGTTGATATAAGGGTTTATTTGCGATCGCCTGAAGGCCGGTGAGAAATTTAGGCTTCATTCCCAGGCAATGCCTGATACAATGGCCTGTCAAGACCCAGGTTGAAGGCTGAGTCAAAACTCGGTCAAGTTTTGATGCCATGATTGACAACCCCTCTAAAACCAGCACCGTAACGGCCCAGGCTGAAGAAAAACTTCTGCGGGAAACTCCCCCCGTCGATCTTGCCTTTATCGTCCCTGTCGCGCTCTTGATTGGGCTAATTGCGGTGGCGTGGCAGTGGATTTTAGTCGGGATAGGTGCGATCGCCCTGGGATTAAGCTGGAAGCACCTAGAACGACGCAAGCGCGAAAAGCAGGCGTTTCTCAAGGCGGTGTTTTATCAACTGGTTCAGGCGAATCAAGGCTACGTTACCCCCCTAGATTTAGCCGTAAAGGCCGATATTTCTGGAGAAGAGGCGCAGCGCTACCTGCAAGAGTGCGCCCAGGAGTTCTCGGCGGATGTGGAGATTAGCGATCGCGGCACGTTAATTTACTGCTTCTCTACGGCGCAAACAACCGCCACAGAAACGCAATTTGCGACCTTATCCCAAACAGAGTTTGAATCCACCATCGATCGTCAACTCGCAGAACTCAAAACCCGCACGCCAGTCACCACCGCCCTCAAACCGCTGATCCAGTCGGAACTGGCAAAACGCTTTAACGTTCATCCGAGTACCATCAGCAAGAAAAAACTCAATCCTGACTTTTCCGACTGGAGTCGCGCTCAAGATCCTGAAGGCATTGCCTGGGGCTACACTGCTGAAACTCGCCTATTTGCACCGATTCCTAAAGGCGATGAATTCCGGAACTTATCGATTTAAGCCTACTGCCCCTTCTAAATCAGCACCTTGGAAATCAGCACCCGTCACATTCGCATTGGTGAGAATTGCATCTTCCAAGTCTGCATTCAGGAACGTTGCATTTTGCAGATTTGCCCCGGTAAGATTGGCTTCATTCAAATCTGCATTATTCAGATTAGCGCCGCTAAGATTCGCATTGCTTAAATTCGCTTTTTCTAGATCGGCATTGACTAAGTTTGCCCCGCTGAGATTCGCATTCGTTAAATTCGCTTCATCTAAATCGGCGTTCATCAGGTTGGCATTGCTGAGATCGACCCCGCTGAGATCTATTCTCTCTAAGTTTGCCCCTTGGAGATTGCAGCCCGAACATTGTCGCGTTGAACGCAATTGCTCAATTGGAGCGTTGGTTGCGTTCTGGGCGGTTGTAGTGGGGGCTGTTTGAGTGGGATTGGTCGTTTCGGGTTGCTCGACAGCATTGGTACACCCGATTGCTAGCAGATTCCCCGCCAAAGCGATCGCACCGAGCATGGTTTTAGCATTCAAGATCATCTAGAAAACTTTTTATATCTACCCCTCAAAATTAAAGTCAATCGTCGCAACTCGCATCGGGCAATAGATAGAAAACAGCCAAAACCCTCTATTTCAGAGAAGTCATCACCTGTTCGGCTACCCATTCCAACGGTTGAATCGATAACTCAAACGTCATCTCAGATTTCACCCCCAACGTGTGGAGTTTGCCCGAAATCGGTACCGTTTGACGCTGATCCACATGGGCCACAAGGCTAATATGGCGATCGCCCACCACTAACCCCTGTGTTGGATCGTAGCCGCGCCACCCCGCCCCCGGTAGATACACCTCCGCCCAGGCGTGTAAATCGCGCCGTTCCGCCTCTGGATCGCCCTCTTGGTAGCCGCTGACGAGTCGCGCCGCCAAACCCACCGCCCGACAAGCTTCCATAAACAGCAACGCAAAATCGCGACAACTGCCCGTTCCCTCCTTCCAAGTAATACCGGGAGGATGCGGCGGGCCCGTTTCTCGAATTCGATGTTCGGAACGTTCGTAAATCGCTTGATTGAGTTGCGATAAAAAAGCGACCACCTGGTTATTCGCCTGATAGCGAATTTCCGTCGCCAATTCCACCACCCCCGGATCGATGGGTTTTGGGATACCCAAGGGATAGAAATAGGGGTGCAGTTGCGCTAACAGCGAACTAGGATATTCGATGGGGAGATGTACCGCCCAAGGTTCTAAAAGATAGTTAAAGGGGTTTGTACAATGCGTTTCTACCCGCGATTTAGCGGTAATCTGCAACGATTGCGTGGGTTCTTGAAACCAAACGCGAGTTAACGCATTCCCTTCTAAGTCTAGAAACTCTGTCCAGCCTGCGGGTTCGGGGCAAATCTCGACAGTAAAAGACTTTAAGGTTTGCCAGCCGTTACTGCGAGGGCGCAAGCGGATCAGATGCGGCCCTAGCGTCACGGGTTGAGCGTAAGTATAAGTCGTGCGGTGAACAGTTTGATAGTGCATTCCGAAAGGCTAAAAACGGCTTATTGTACTGGGTTTTACTGCGATTTCAACTCAGCCAATCGGATGAAGTGCGAAGTAGGTTTCAAAGATTTTCCCGCCCACATGATTGAGTTGGGTTTGCAAATCGTTAAGAAATTCGTGTAAGCCGCGCTGGACGATATCCTCAATTGTGAGATAATCGAGTTCCGAGCGCAAACGACCCAGAGAACGCTCTACAGGGTCGCTCCAGGTTCCCGGCGGCGTTCCGGTAATTTGATGGAGCGATCGCTCTGCTTGCAAGAGGCAAAAGCGAATTGCTCTGGGAAAATCCCGGTCTAAAATTAAGAAGTTAGCCACGCCCGTTGGCGTAATTCGGTGTTGGCTAATCCGCTTGCGATACATTTCATAAGCGCTGGTTGAGCGTAACAGCGCCATCCACTGAATTTCGTCTAATGTGGTTCCTACATATTTCACCGAAGGCAGCAAGATATAATATTTGACATCTAAAATCCGCGAAGTTTTATCAGCCCGTTCAATATGGCGACCCATTTGTCCAAAATGCCAGCCTTCATTATGGGTCATTGTGGCATCCATAACCCCTGCAAACAAGTGACTGGAAAGCTTAACTTCGGTATAAAAGTCATGGAGTTTAGAGAGCGGCTGTCCGGGCGATGATTCTTTAACCATGAGATAAAAAGAGTTAATTTGCTGCCACATTTCTGAAGAGATAATTTCTCGAATGGAACGGGCATTTTCTCGCGCCACTTGCAAGCAAGAAAGAATAGAATTCGGATTAGCTGGATCGAAGGTTAAAAACTGCGTGACATTTTCTGCTGTAACTTCGCCGTAGCGATTTTGAAAAGCCTGCAAGTCCCCTGTCGTAACAACTAGAGGCTCCCATTGCTGCGAAATTCCCGCTGGAGAATCAAGAATTAAGGTGAGATTGGCATCGACAAATCGAGCCACATTTTCAGCCCGCTCAACATAACGATTGAGCCAGTAAATTGAATCGGCAACGCGACTTAACATAGGAAAATTAAAAGTTTAAAGGGTCAGCAATCTTCTATTCCCCTCTCCCTAGGGAGAGGGGCTGGGGGTGAGGGTTATTAAATAACTCATTCCCTCAGCACCCAAGTATCTTTACTTCCGCCCCCTTGCGAAGAATTGACAACGAGAGAACCCCGTTTTAAAGCAACGCGAGTTAAGCCACCGGGACTGACACAAATCTCTTTACCGTAGAGAATATAGGGTCGTAAATCGACGTGACAGCCAGCAAAATGGCTATCGACTAAGGTGGGGACGCGAGACAGACAAAGGGTGGGTTGGGCGATGTAATTGCGCGGATTGGCTTGAATTTTTTGAGCAAATTCTTGACGCTGTTCGGGGGTAGCTTGGGTTCCCACCAGCATCCCATAACCGCCCGATTCGTTGGCCGCTTTCACCACTAGTTTATCGAGGTTGTTGAGGACATAATCGAGTTGTTTGGGTTCCCAACACAGATAGGTGGGGACATTCGCCAGAATTTGGTCTTCGCCGAGGTAGTAGCGAATCATTTGGGGAACGTAGGCGTAGATGACCTTATCATCAGCAACTCCGGTGCCTAGGGCGTTGGCGATCGCCACTCGTCCGGCGCGGTACACTTCCATTAAACCGGGAACCCCTAACATTGAATCGGCCCGAAACGCCAGAGGGTCGATAAAATCATCGTCAATCCGACGATACACCACATCCACCCGTTGCAAGCCCTTGGTGGTTCGCATTTGCAGGTAGCCATCCGCCACCACCAAATCTCGACCTTCCACCAGTTCTACCCCCATTTGCTGCGCCAGGAAGGAATGTTCAAAATAGGCAGAATTAAAAATTCCGGGGGTGAGAACCACGACGCGCGGATCTTGTAAATTAGGAGGAGCAAGATTCAGCAAGGTTTCGAGTAAATAACTCGGATACTCATCCACGGGTCGAATATCCATCGACCGGAAGACCTGGGGAAAGGTGCTTTTCATCACGCGGCGATTTTCCAGGACGTAGGACACCCCAGAAGGACAGCGCATATTGTCTTCTAAGACATACCACTGACCGTCTTTATCGCGCACCAAGTCAGTGCCGGTGATGTGACACCAGATACCCCCTGGCGGTTTTAAGCCCACGCAAGGCTTTAAATATCCCGTAGCAGAGTAAATCAGTTCTGCGGGGATTACCCCATCTTTAATAATCTTCTGTTCGCCGTAGATATCGGCGATAAACAGGTTCAAAGCTTGAATGCGCTGTTTAAGTCCGCGTTCGAGTTGCTCCCATTCATCGGCGGCAACAATCCGAGGCACAATATCAAAGGGAAAAATTCGCTCCGTCCCTTGAGTGTCGCCATAGACATTAAAGGTGACACCCAGCTTAAACAGGGCAATTTGTGCCGCTTGCTGGCGCTGTAGCAGTTCTCCCTCAGAGAGGGCGTTGATTCTGTCGATTAAAGGGGCGGCTTGAGGACGGGGTTGGTTCTTAGCAAGGAACATTTCGTCATAAAAGTCCCCAGGTTCATAGGAATCAAATTTCACGGGCTGTATTCGACTCTTCTCAATATCTATGGTATATGTGCTGGGTGGAACGTTTAACTGTAGTTGAGAATACTGTTTTTTGGGGTTGATGTGAATTTTCGTAGCGCTTGCGGATACCGCCAGGGGAGAGATGAAATCAGAAAGAAAAATACGAATCATGGGGTAGCCCCTCAAACCGAGAATCGCCTCCTATAATCTTGAGGAAAATAGGCAAAAAAGAGTTTGGGTGAATACTCGCTAAACTAAAGACTTGCTTTTGTCTCGATGTCCCTGGGGCGTTTCTAGAAATGAGCAAGCGTTGGGTTAGTTTTCAGTTGTGGTGAACGAGGACGCACGCATTGTGTTTTGGTCAAAAAAGAGAGTTTTTCGACACGCCAGCCAAGGGCCCACTCACTCCCTGATTAACCGCGAGTGGTGGATGCACGCGAATTTGCTCAAGTCTTTGGTACAGCGGGATTTAGAGGCGCGTTACAAGGGTTCGATTTTGGGAAACTTGTGGCCATTACTCAATCAGTTATCGCAACTGTTGATTTACACCTACGTGTTCTCAATTGTCCTGAAGGTCAAGTTAGATGTTCAAGGCGTACCCGCGAATAATTTAACCTTTGGACTGTGGCTGTTTGCGGGGTTGTTACCGTGGACGGCTTTTTTGGTGGGGTTTATTCAGTCGTCTTCCTCGGTGATTAATCAGCCGAACTTGGTGAAAAAGGTCGTTTTTCCGCTAACCTTGTTACCCCTAGTGCCGGTATTCAGTGCCTTTATTGAGAGTTCGATGGGGTTGATGGCGTTAATTATCTTAACGGGGTTGATTACTCAAACGCTACACCCAACGCTGTGGTTGCTACCGTTGGTTTGGATTCCCCAGTTATTGCTGACTTCGGGGTTGGGGTATTTGGTGGCGGGGTTGACGGTGTTTTTGCGGGATATTCCCCAAAGTTTAAGCGTCATTACCAACCTATGGTTTTATCTGACGCCGATTGTTTATCCGGCTTCCGTGATTCCAGAACCCTGGCAAACCTGGATTTTTTGGTTAAATCCGCTCGCTGCGATCGCAGAAGTCTATCGCGATCTTATCTTAGTCGGAGAAGTGACGCACCAAGGAGAGTGGGCAACCGCTTCCGTCATATCTCTGCTATTGTTTGCAGGAGGCTTATACATCTATCGACGATTGCGTCCTGCATTCGCCGATGTCCTCTAAGCTTCCCATCACTGCCTAGTCACGCTATATTACGCAATTCATGAGTGAAATCGCTATTTCACTAAAAAATACCTCCAAGTGCTTCAAACGCTATGCGCGTCCCATTGACCGCTTGCAAGAACTGCTACTTCCCCGTCGGAGTCGCGCAGAAGAGTTTTGGGCCTTGCGAGAAGTTAATCTGGAAATTCCCAAAGGCCAAACCCTCGGAATCGTCGGTCGCAATGGTTCGGGGAAGAGTACCCTACTGCAAATTATCGCTTCCACCTTGACGCCGACAACGGGTGAGGTGCAAGTCAATGGAAGGATTTCCGCGCTTCTGGAGTTGGGTAGCGGTTTTAATCCTGAGTTTACCGGACGGCAGAATGTCTTTTTTAACGGGCAATTGCTGGGGTTAACGCGCCAAGAAATTGAAGCCAAACTAGATGAAATTATCGGATTTGCGGATATTGGTAGCTTTCTTGACCAACCCGTGAAGACTTATTCTAGCGGGATGTTTGTCCGGTTGGCGTTTGCGGTGGCCACTAGCGTTGAACCGGATATTTTGGTGGTGGATGAGGCGCTATCGGTTGGGGATGAGGCGTTTCAGCGCAAGTGTTTTGCCCGAATTGAGGATATTCGCGATCGCGGGGGTACAGTCTTATTCGTCTCCCATGCGGCGACGACGGTGGTAGAATTGTGCGATGCTGCTATTTTAATGGATCGCGGCGAATTGCTGTTGCACCACGCGCCGAAGTTTGTGGTTTCTAAATACCAGGAACTGATTTATGCACCCGCCGATAAAGCCAGCAGCCTGCGCGAGGAAATTCGCCACATTAATCGACTCGAAAGCTTTGCCAAAACTCTCAATAACGGCACTTCTGTGACGCCAAAGCAGGTGATAGAAGATGTCAAGCGCTTCCATCCTCTCAAAAAAGAAGCAGGCGAGTTTTTTGACCCCAGCCTCACCCCAGAAAATACCATTTCTTACACTTCTAGAGGCGCAAATATTCTAGAACCCCGGATTACTACGACCGCCGGGAAGGTGGTCAATCATTTAATTGGACGGCGAGAATACGTCTATACATATTCTGTTCATTTTGTCAAAGCTGCTTCTAATTTGCGGTTTGGCATGTTAATTAAAACCGTCACGGGTTTAGAATTAGGCGGTGCTTCCCTTTCTCCCTCTTTCCATACCTTGAGTTCGGTTGAAGCCAACCAAACCCTTGTTGTAAAATTTCGGTTTAACTGCCTTTTGCATTCCGGCGTTTATTTCCTAAATGCGGGCGTTTCTGGAATTGTCGATGGCGAATTTGTTTACCTGGCGCGTTGCATTGATGCGGCCATTTTTCGCGTACGTTCGGAACAGCAAACCTGTGGAAATGGCATTATTGACTTTACCATTGAACCA
>JAAHGE010000114.1 GCA_010672635.1 Desertifilum sp. SIO1I2
GTCAGGTCGAAGGTCTCGGCATCCAGAATGGCCGCGTCCATAGGGCCCGGCGGCACGGGCGCGCCGTCGATGCGCTGCATCCGGCCGGACCGCGTCAGGCGGAAGCGGTCGGTGGCGCCCTCGCTCTTACCCGCCTCAACTCAACCAAGGTTAAGAGGCGGGTTTGCGTAGCCTGCGCGCGAAGTATAATCCAACTCTGCTAGCGTTTTGAGGGGTTTCGCCATCCTACACCTCATCAAGTTCTGTCAGCGATAAACAGTTGAGCGCTCCGAGTCTAGACGACAATTGAGAAAGACCCTCAACCTTTGTGCTAGCGTTTCAATCGGTCTAACTGGATACAGCTAACCTGGGGTAACATTGGGTTGAGTCGCGCCAAGTTGAACTCAATCTCAACTAGAATCAAGGTTTTAGGCGTTTTTACGACAACCAGCCGCTAACTTACAATGTCGATCGATGGCAATTTTATCTTCTACCTCACCTATTATCGGAATTACCAGCTACGTTGCCCACGATATTAATAGTTTCTGTTCTCCTGCGGCCTATAGTAAAGCCGTTCAGCGGGCAGGAGGCATTCCGATTTTACTACCTCCCATGCAACTTGATATGTCAGCCATCTTAGAACGAGTCGATGGGGTGATTTTAACTGGGGGAGGGGATATTGAGCCAGAGTGTTACGGGGGAGTGACGCATCCGACGATTTATGGTACCGATCGCGATCGCGATACCGCAGAATTAAACTTAGCCCATCATTTGCTGAAGCTAGACAAACCCATTTTAGGCATTTGTCGGGGATTAGAAATTCTCAATGTTGCCTGTGGGGGAAGCCTCATTGCTCATATTCCCGATGTCTTTGGGGAAACCATTTTACATCGCGTCGAACGCTTAACCCCTTCTTCTCATTTGGTTGACATTTTCCCAGATACGTGCTTAGGGAAGATTTTGGGTGAATCTTCCGTGCAGGTGGTTTCCTGGCACCATCAAGCGGTGAGTCATGCGCCGGAAGGATGGCGAGTCTGTGCTAAAGCACCCGATGGGTTAATTGAAGCCTTAGAACACGAAACTCATCCTTGGGCGATCGCGCTACAATGGCATCCAGAAATGTCCCCCCACGATCCCTTACAGCAACGGATTTTCACCGCCTTCATTCAAGCCGCACAAGGTAATCGTTAAAAGTAAAAACCCCTAAACTTGAAGGTTTAGGGGCAATTTCCCAAATCTAAGCAAGTCGTCTCATTTCAACCGTCTGCGGTAACTTCAGCGGATCGGATAAATCGGGGGCTAATAGTTCCCAACCATTCGCCAGCACAAAATGCTTTCCTGCATCCGTATCGCTTTCTGAAATCACTTCTTCTTCCAAATCTTTCTTCGCAACATAGACGAGTAATGTTCCCGATGGATTGCGACGTAGCATGACTTTCATATTGATTTTCACCTGAGTTGTTAATCGATTACCCGTCTGAATGCCCCCTTATCCCCAGCTTTCAAAATGCGATTGAAGCCATATTTTCCGAGCCGTCAATGGAGCAACGAGAAAAGGGGTTTGTGACCTTACTCAACGACTTCTAATTCCTTGCGGCGACAGCCAACAACAAATCCCCGTTCGAGAAAATGCACCGCATAGATATAGGAAGACTGTAAGAAAGTCCCGATACTAATGACATATCCCACATCACCTTTTTTGGCTAACGTTGCACCAATATCTTGACCGGGGAATGTGCCATCATTGCGGATCAATTTCCGCGTGCGTACCTTGTCGCCAATTTCAAAATAAGGCGGTAAATTGAGTTCTAACTCATCGGGTTGCATAAACAGCACTCCTAGCAGATGGGACTAAACTTAAAAGCTCATCGGGGGTGAGGTTGCGCTTAACTTGTACAGAGCGATCGCGCACAGCTTGGAGAACCGCTTGAGTTTCATCGGAATTGAGCGTTACCCCATATCCCTGCAACACCTTCTGTAACAAGTGGCGGCCCGAATGTTTACCCACCACAAACCGATGTTCCCAACCCACCTCAGCCGGATCGAAGGGTTGATACGTCACCGGGTTATGCAGAACGCCATGAGCATGAATTCCCGACTCATGAACAAACGCATTTTCGCCCACCACCGCTTTCCAGGGGGGAACCGGACAGCGAGACGCACTCGCCACCAGGCGCGACAGTTCTAGCAACCGCTTAGTATTCACTCCCAAGTTAATGTTGTAAATGCGTTTGAGAGCCATCACCACTTCTTCTAACGCCGCATTTCCCGCCCGTTCTCCCAAACCATTAACGGTGGTATTTACCGATAATGCCCCCGCTTGAATTCCGGCTAAAGCATTGGCTGTGGCTAACCCCAAATCGTTGTGAGTATGCATTTCTACAGGAATCTGGAGATACTGCACGAGTTGTTGCACCTTATGAAAGGTAGTTAGCGGATCGAGAATGCCAACGGTATCGCAGAAACGGAAGCGAAATGCGCCTAAACTTTGGGCATAACAAGCCACATCCCGGAGAAATAGCGGATCGGCCCTAGAGGAGTCTTCACCGCCCACAGAGACGGATAAGCCGCAGTCTAAGGCGAAGTGAATGATATCTCGCAGCCGATCGAGCATGACTTGCCATTGTCCGTGAAACTTGGCTGCAATTTGAATTTCCGAAACGGGGACGGAAACATGAACCCGCTTGAGTCCGCACGCCACTGAGGCTTTAATATCAGCAGTATTAGCACGATTCCAACCGAGCAATTGGGCGTTTAATCCTAAGTCAGCGATCGCTCTAATCGCCTCAGCTTCCTGGTGGCCCATTGCAGGAATCCCAACTTCTAATTCTTGCACGCCGATGCAATCGAGAAATTTCGCGATCGCGATCTTCTCCTCTACATTAAATGCCACACCTGCCGCCTGTTCGCCATCTCGCAGGGTTGTGTCATTAATTTGAATCGACTGAGTGTTCGCGGGTTCGTTCATAGGGTTGTCTCAACTTTGTAGATCGGGCTAGGCGCATCACAAATCGTTATCGTTGGATGGGATGGGAATACTTAGAAGATTGAGCGGTATCCTTTAGAAGTCTGTCCAAGACATAAGCATGGGCAAACGTATACATTAAGAAGAAACTCAGAACGCTAAAGGTGGCTAGCATAATGACCTCCAGAAGGGAGATGGGGGGATGGGGAGATGGGGGGATGGGGAGGTGGGGGGAAGAAGAGATAGGAAAACTTAGTAACGATTAACTCAGCACTGTCTTCCTACTAGGAACTCGGAACTCGGAACTTTGCACTCTTTCCCCCACCCTCTTCCCACTCAGCACACTGCTACGCAGAAGCTAAAGCAACAGCACTTTACACTCAGCACTTAGAGAAGCACTTAGAGAAGCACTTAGTCGGGGAGAAAACTGAGAACTAAACTATCAGCAGCGAGGAAATGCGCTAGATGAAAGGCGCGATCTTCGGTTTTTAGCAAGATTTGTTCGTAGAGATAGCGGGTAGCGCGATCGCCCAAACTCTCGGCTTGCGATGCTTGTCGCCGAATCATTTCAATGATGCTTTGTTCGGCTTGCAGATCGTTTTCAACCATTTGACGCGCCGTGCAAATTCCATCGGGTTCGGGGGTGAAACAGCAAAGTTCTGCCAATTTGCCAAAACTGGCTGCTGGAACGCCTCCTAACCCATTGAGGCGTTCTGCTAGATCGTGCGAGCAATCTTTAACGGCTTCATAGCCTTCTTGGAAAAACTCATGCAGGGAGTAAAATTCTGCCCCTTCGATAACGAAATGATGTTTCTGGTATTGCAAGTAAAGGCCTTGAAAACTAGCAAAGACCAAATTCAGACCTTCACAAATGGCGACTGTTGCTTCTAAGTCTAAACCAATGGGGTTTTCTCCGACTTGACCGAATTCCTGTACCGTTGCCTGTAATGATGTCATAGACGTACTCCGTTATAAAGGCTTAACTAGGGCTTAAGCGCAAGCTGTTTTTTCTGTAGAAGCAAGCCAGCATCGTTCTAACCAACTCACCAGTTCTTGACGAGAGGCGGTAAATTGCTGAACGGTACTGCGAACTAAAATTAAATCAATGCCATGATGAACTTCGACTTGCAGGGAACCATCCGCCGGACAAGAGCAGGCGATGCTTAATTCTTGCAAGCGATGGTGGATGCGCCAGCGATCGCACCGGGAAACCAAGAGCTGACATTTAAGAGGCGTTTGCATGGTTTTGGCTCTGAGAAAGTGTTAAGGTTTGCAATTGTCGTTCTAGATTTTCAATTCGATCGGTGAGGTTGCGAATCGAATCGAGTGTCGTTTCGGGTTCTGAAGCACGATAGTTCCGACTCGGCACGCCGACTGCCGTACAATGATTGGGGACATCTCGCAGAACAACAGAACCTGCACCAATGCGAGCAGAGTGACCAATGCGAATATTACCGAGGATCTTGGCCCCCGCCCCAATGACAACGCGATCCCCGATGGTGGGATGCCGTTTCCCGCTCTCTTTGCCCGTACCCCCTAGGGTGACTTCCTGATAGATGAGGGCATAATCTCCGACGATCGCGGTTTCTCCAATCGTGACGCCCATGCCATGATCGATGACAATTCCTTTACCCAGAATGGCTCCTGGATGGATTTCAATTCCGGTGAAGAATCGTCCGAGATGGGAAATAAGGCGGGGAAAGAAAGGGATATTCCGACGATGCAGCCAGTGGGCAAACCGATGGCCGATGAGTGCGTGGAACCCCGGATAACAACAGAGAACTTCTAACCAGTGACGAGCAGCCGGATCTCGCTCAAAAATCATTCGGAAATCTTCTACTAGGGGAGAAGATTGCAGGGGCGTCACCAGGGAAAACACAGTCCCCAAACTGGATTTGATGCGAGCGATCGCTATCGCCAGTGTTTGTTGGATGACTGCTGCTTTCTGAGTAAAGAGATGCTCGTCGATCTGTACCATTGCTGTTTCGGGTTGAAGGCGAGTCGTGTCTTTTGTATATCAGATACCTTCTACCCAACTTTTGATTTTTGTGAATTGAATTTATTAGAAGTATTAAACCTGTACTCAGTCCCGAAAAGGCTTAAAACTTAAAGCTTTCAACTTTGTTTGAGGGTGGGGGGACAAGTATTTTAAATCGGGGGGACAAGTATTTACAACAAAGGGGGCTTGTAATTTTACACTCAAGCCAAACTCAAGTCCTAGCAAGCTTTGAGCACATTTTAACAGGAAGCTAACTGAGTCAAACTCTGTACTCAATTGGGTCGCTGTATGGCGGCTGATTTAGACCTTGCGCTTGCTCTGACAACCTTTATGGGGGTGGGCGATTCGCTGCGATTGGGAGAAGTGCGATCGCCCGCTTTTTATGTTGCTTATGATACCAATAATCCTTTGGATTAAATCTTAAATTTTCCGAAAAGTATCTAAAGTTGCAAAATAAAATGTGAAAGTGCTAAATTAAACACAGAAATAAATTAAGAAGAATTTAGGAGGCAACTCAAGCAGAGGTTCCCTCTAAATTTGAGTACCCCAAGACACTTTTGAATAAAAAGTAAAATTTCCGCTCCATTGCTTGCTCCATCTTGTTTTCAACTGAGTGCAAGAAAGCCAGTTCCCCACCCTCATAAATACTCGTCCCTCTTATTAAAAATACTCGCACCCCAACCCTAAAGAAAATTTAAACCTCGGCAGAATCAGCAATAGAGCCGCTGAGTACATGCCTAATATTCCAAATAATTCTGATCGGCGACCTAGCAGAAATCGCGCCGAGGAGGGCTGGTATAACCCTACTAACGCCAGTCACTAGTCCTCCAATTGAGAACGCAGATTTTGATTAGCGCTCATCGCGGAGTTTAAAGTGAGTGGAGTGATGCCCAAGCATCTCCACAGTGGCGGTATGCTCACCTAATTCATTGGAAATTCGATGACACCACCACCCACAACACTCCTCACTCCACCCACCCAAAAAAACTCTAACTGCGGTTGTAGCAGCACCAATACAGCAGATGACTTCGACGAAAGAATGCGGCAGCGGATTGAAAAACACCCCTGCTACAGCGAAGAAGCGCATCACCACTACGCCCGGATGCACGTTGCCGTTGCTCCTGCTTGTAACATTCAATGCAACTACTGCAACCGCAAATACGACTGCGCCAACGAAAGCCGCCCTGGTGTTGTCAGCGAACTCCTCACCCCAGAAGAAGCCGCCCACAAAGTCCTCGTCATTGCCGGAAAAATCCCCCAGATGACCGTTCTGGGCATCGCTGGCCCCGGCGATCCGCTAGCCAACCCCGAAAAGACCTTTCGCACCTTTGAACTGATTGCCGACCAAGCCCCCGACATCAAACTCTGCCTGTCAACCAACGGTCTGATGCTGCCGGAATACGTCGATCGCATCAAACAACTCAACATCGATCATGTCACGATCACGATTAACATGGTTGACCCAGAGATTGGTACCCAAATCTATCCTTGGGTTCACTACAAGCGCAAGCGTTACAGAGGCTTAGAAGCCGCCCGCATCTTGCACGAACGGCAAATGGAAGGCCTGCAAGCCTTAAAAGAAGCCGATATTCTCTGCAAAGTCAACTCCGTGATGATTCCCGGCATCAACGACCAACACCTCGTAGAAGTCAATCGGGTGATTCGGGAAAAAGGCGCATTCCTCCACAATATTATGCCCCTGATTTCCGCCCCCGAACACGGCACCCACTTTGGCTTAACCGGACAGCGCGGCCCTAACCCCAAGGAACTGAAAGCCATTCAAGATAGTTGTTCCGGCAACATGAAAATGATGCGCCACTGCCGCCAATGTCGCGCCGATGCGGTGGGACTGCTTGGAGAAGACCGTTCCCAAGAATTTACTAAAGACAAATTCAAGGAAATGGCACCAGAGTACAATCTGGAGACGCGGCGAGAAGTCCACGCCGGGATTGAGAAATTCAAAGCCGAACTCAAACGGGCCAAAGCGGCGGTCACGACTGCCACCCCAGTGGTTGATAGTCCGAAAGTTTTAGTGGCAGTGGCAACCAAAGGCGGCGGGTTAGTGAATCAACACTTCGGTCATGCTAAGGAATTCATGATTTACGAAGTGGATGCCAACGAAGCGCGGTTTGTCGGCCATCGCAAGATTGACCATTATTGCCAAAGCGGTTACGGCGAGGAAGCCACCTTAGACAACATTATCCAAACGATCGGCGATTGCAAAGCGGTGTTGGTGTCTAAGATCGGTCACTGTCCGCAAGCCGAGTTACAAAAAGCTGGAATTCAATCGGTTGAAGCCTATGACGTAATTGAAACCGTAGCCAGAGCGTTTTACGACCAATATCTGCAAACCTATCAAGCTTAATTGGGAGGAAAGCGATGACTTACTCCATTACCGATCGGTGTATTGATTGCGATCGCTGCGTCTTAGCCTGTCCCACAGGAGCCATTCAACACAACGGGCAGCGTTACGAAATTAACCCCAACCTTTGTAATAACTGTATCGGTCATTATGCAGTCGCGCAATGCTGGTCTGCTTGCCCCACCAACCACGGTTGTATTCCCGGCGTCGATAAACCCTTCAATACCTCGATTGCTTTAAACGGTTCGCAAGACTACTGGGAAAAATGGTTTGACACTTATAACCGCATGGTTGCCCAACTCCATTTAGCCAGACATTCAGAATATTGGGATTCCTGGTTCGATCGCTACGCTCACCGAATTTCCGGCTTACTTCAATCCGCCCATCAGGCTATAGGGACAGACGCGTGAATATTATCTATTTTGACAACAATGCCACCACCCAAGTAGACCCGATCGTGCTGGAAGCCATGCTGCCTTATCTGCAAGAGTATTATGGCAATCCTTCCTCAATGCACAGCTTTGGCGGCCAGGTGAGTAAAGCGCTTCAAGCGGCGCGATCGCAACTCGCTAGCCTCCTGGGGGCAGAAGATTCGGAAATCGTCTTCACCAGTTGCGGCACAGAAGGGAACAACACCGCCATCCGCGCCGCCTTAGCCGCCCAACCGGATCGCGATCGCATTATTACCACCCAAGTCGAACATGCCTGCATCCTCAACGTTTGCAAGCAACTCGAAAAACAAGGTTACACCGTTACCTACCTCTCAGTCGATCGGCATGGACAAATTGACCTCACCGAACTCGAAGCCGCCTTAACCGGAAATACTGCTCTCGTGACGACCATGTACGCCAATAACGAAACGGGAGTTGTCTTCCCCATCGAAGAAATTGGCGCACTCGCAAAATCCTACGGCGCAACCTTCCATGTCGATGCCGTGCAAGCCGTCGGCAAACTCCCAATTAACCTGAAAACCAGCACCATCGACCTGTTAACGCTTTCCGGTCATAAACTGCACGCCCCCAAAGGCGTTGGGGCGCTGTACGTCCGGCGGGGGTTCCGCTTCCGTCCCCTCCTCCTGGGCGGACATCAAGAACGGGGACGCCGCGCGGGTACCGAGAATGTGGCTGGCATCGTTGCCTTGGGTAAAGCAGCCGAACTCGCCCAACAGCACTTTCAAAGTACAACCCTCGAACAACAGTTGCGCGATCGCCTCGAACAAGGTCTGCTGGCTACTATCCCCGATTGTCAGGTCAACGGACACCCAACGCAACGCCTCCCCAATACCACCAATATCGGTTTCAAATACATCGAAGGGGAAGCCATTTTACTCTCACTGAACCAATACGGCGTTTGTGCCTCCTCCGGTTCGGCTTGTACCTCCGGTTCTCTAGAACCTTCCCACGTTCTGCGGGCAATGGGCCTACCTTATACCATCTTGCACGGTTCCATCCGGTTTAGCCTCTCTCGCTACACCACCGCCGCCGAAGTCGATCGCGTTCTGGAACTGATGCCTCCGATTATCGAACGCCTGCGGGCCATTTCCCCCTTCAATAGCGATCGCGCCGACTGGCTGCAAGACCGAGAAGCAGCCCTCGCCAGTCAATAAATTTCAAACCCTCTGCCTCAACTCCCTACTCAGCACCTCGTAAAGCCATGTGGGACTACACCGACAAAGTATTAGACCTGTTCTATAACCCCAAAAACCAAGGCGCGATCGCACCCTGCGAAGAACCGGGAATTGCCGTTGTCTTCGGCGAAGTGGGTAGCATTGCTTGCGGAGACGCGCTGCGACTGCATCTTCAGATTGAGATCGCCTCCGATAAAATTCTGGATGCTCGCTTTCAGACCTTTGGCTGCACCAGCGCGATCGCTTCTTCTTCAGCACTGACTGAACTCATTAAAGGACTCACCTTAGACGCAGCGCTGCAAGTCACCAACAAAGAAATCGCCGATTATCTCGGCGGACTGCCCGAAGCCAAAATGCACTGTTCTGTAATGGGACAAGAAGCCCTAGAAGCCGCCATTTATAAGTATCGCGGCATTGAAATCGAACATCACGAAGAAGATGAAGGGGCTTTAATCTGCGCTTGCTATGGCGTTAGCGAAAACAAGATCCGGCGCGTGGCGATTGAAAATAACCTCACCACCGTCGAACAAGTCACCAGCTACGTCAAAGCCGGAGGGGGATGTAGTTCCTGTGCGGCTGCTATTGAAGATGTCCTCGCCGATCTTTATAAGGAAGCCAAAACCCTAGCCGCAGAAATTGCCCTGCGCGAAGCCATTCCCCAACCGCCGCTGACAATCGTTCAAAAGATTACCTTAATTCAGCGCGTCCTCGATGAAGAAGTCCGTCCCGTATTAATGGCTGATGGTGGCGATGTCGAACTTTATGACGTGGAAGGGAACACCGTGAAAGTTGTCCTCAAAGGGGCTTGTGGTTCCTGTTCCTCCAGCACCGCCACCCTCAAAATAGCGGTGGAAGCCAGATTGCAAGAACGCGTTCTACCCACCTTAGTTGTTGAAGCCGTCTAAGTTCCGAGTTCCGAGATTAAGAAGAGTACGCAATTAGTCAACAATTCCCCTTCTTCCCCCAACCCCTAACTCCCAACTCCTAACTCCTAACTCCTAACTCCCAACTCCCCTCTTCCCCCCACCTCCCCACCTCCCCATCCCCCCATCCTCTTCTTCCCCCATCCCCCTCTTTCCCATGCTATATAACCCCAACCCGGTGGAGCGATCGCCCCCAGCGCCTCCTCTACCCCAGGACTCTTATACCCATTTTTGAACGTTTTAGTCTTTTCGCAATTCATCCAAGGAGCAATTCCATGACTGACCAAATCAGACAAATCGCATTCTACGGTAAAGGCGGTATTGGTAAATCTACCACTTCTCAAAATACCCTTGCGGGTTTAGCAGATTTAGGACAACGGATCATGATTGTCGGCTGCGACCCCAAAGCAGACTCTACTCGCCTGATGCTGCATAGCAAAGCCCAAACCACGATTCTGCACCTAGCAGCCGAACGCGGTGCTGTTGAAGACATCGAACTCGAAGAAGTCTTGCTAACCGGCTACAAAGATATCAAATGCGTTGAGTCTGGCGGTCCAGAACCCGGTGTGGGTTGTGCTGGTCGAGGCATTATTACCGCCATCAACTTCCTAGAAGAAAACGGGGCCTATGAAGACCTGGATTTCGTTAGCTATGACGTACTAGGGGACGTAGTTTGCGGCGGTTTTGCCATGCCGATCCGGGAAGGCAAAGCGCAAGAAATCTACATCGTCGTTTCCGGTGAAATGATGGCCATGTATGCCGCGAACAACATTGCACGAGGCATTCTCAAGTACGCTCATTCAGGCGGCGTGCGTCTGGGGGGTTTAATCTGCAACAGCCGTAACTGCGATCGCGAAGTTGAGCTAATTGAAGCATTGGCTGCAAAACTCAACACCCAAATGATCCACTTCGTTCCTCGCGATAACGTCGTGCAACATGCTGAACTCCGCCGCATGACTGTCATTGAATACGCTCCAGATTGCAATCAGGCCGCTGAATACCGCACGCTTGCCCAGAAGAT